>JAGLDN010000099.1 GCA_023145575.1 Psychromonas sp. | reverse complement strand
CCAGTTGCTGTTGTATAGCTGAATGAAGTTACAAGGTAATCAATATACAGCTCAAATATTTGTTTGTTTTTATTCATCTCATTACTTTAACCGTTTTAATCTAAAATTTTAGCTTGCTGCGTAATATCAGTTAAATAATTTATGAGTAAACCATTGGTATTTTCATTAATACCACGCTACCATGATGTATATGGATGAGCAAAATAGATATCTGCCACCAGTTACTTCAGTTGCTAATTTCTTCGCTTTAAACGCTATTTTACGCCCTTTGTTTGCTAAGTTTATCAGCCTGCAAAGGCCTGTACATTATACGTCCTTTATTTCGCTTTAACTCTCTTGAAATAGAAGATGGTGAACGTATTAGATCATCTACTATCTTTATTTAGCATTTATCTTATTTCTTTAGCGCGTAAATATGGTATCGTACTTCTTTTGTTAGTTTTTTGTAATTCATTAAGCAATTTTCTTTGTCGATAAAATATCCGAATTATAACAGCTAGTCACCTATTCTAAGAAATTGCACTTAATTATCCGATTTCAGGGTGTAATTAACACATGTTAGTTACATATTATATAAATGAAAAAAAATTTCACATTCTTAAAAAAAACAAATCCGCCACAATCGCAAAGATCTAATGTAAGTTTACTAGGCGAAGATGATTTTCAGAAACCTAAAGGAGAAGAACATTTTAATTGGGTTGAGATGACTGAGCGAAACGAGGCACAACAGCGCAGAGAGCTATATCTAAAAGGGGAAAAACACAACAGCAAATAGAAGAGCTTCAACTGCGACACATTCAATTTTGGGGCTGTCCTTTATCTCCAAACTTTAGTGATCACGAAAGAGTTATTATAATGAGCACTTTGCATGAGATGTATAGATATTCAAAAATAGCCGTAACGGCTTGCAGACTTTACACTTACCATATGCTGATATTCCGGATATATTGAGGAAAAGTATTTCGGGTAGATTGAGTTTATTGCAAGATTTAAATTTTGAGAGCATTGTAATGGAGCATATAAATGAAATACACGATTTAATGATTGATCCAGAACGTTGCATGGTGATTTTTGATAAGCGCACGCTACATAATTGTAAGGTAAATCAAATTAATAAACTTATATACAGAAGGGAGTTTTACACATTAAATAATGATAGGGATATAGAAGATTCCAAATCATATGGTGCAACGGCTGAAGTTTGGTCAGAATTTTTAATACGCAAAAGGTATCATTATGGCCATGAATGCGAAGATGGAATACATGATTTTGCTTGGTACAGTGAAAATGAAATACCTTGTATAAGAGTTGATGATGATCTATTTCGATTTGGTAATACGTTATCACAGAGGGCGTTTATGATGTATAGCACTTTATACCGCTCTCATTTTCGTAGTATGAACACCATTGTATCTCTAATAATTGAAGATGTAATAAATTATGAAGAAGGCACCTTATTATCTGACGACAATAACTTCTGATTTCAGTTTGGCATAATTTCTGGTATACAAAATTGTTATTATAATCATGTTGCAAAGTGTCTGGATAAATACGCTGTCTGCCATTAATAGTTGCAACAATTTATTATTTGATGCTGTTGATTTTTGTTGCTTAACTTTTTTCTGGTGGTTTATTAATATTAACATAACCTACAGGAACACAATTTCTTGTGGTACCAGACCACCGCTCTGGGAGCTTTAATTTAGCTGATTCGACCATCATTTATCGTGGTTACTCCCTTTTTGAGTATTGCAACGCAAGGTTGCCACATTTTCATGAAAAACCCAGTTCGCGCCTCGCAGGGCAACTCGTACCATTCAACAAAATTATAACCAGGGCGAGATTACGAAAAGCGTCTACTTATCAAGCGTTTTGCCACCTAGTTTGTGATATACCTCTCGCGATCTTTGTTTAAAAAAGGATCGGCTTGCAGATCGACTTTACCTATGATCATATACTTCTTTTTATAGCCAAGAAGAAGTCAAAGATCCTCAGTAAACCACTCTTTAAAAACTTATCACTCGCTTCAGATCCAAAGCAAGAATGGATAATAAAGCATAAACTTTTAGTTATTCTATTTTTAATTATCTCTGCGGTTGTTTCAGGTGCTGACACGTGGGAATAAATAGAATATTTTGGATTAGATAAACTCATTTGGCTTCAAAAATACCTACCTTTTAAAAAAGGAATGCCAACCCACGATACAATTGCACGA
>JAGLDN010000098.1 GCA_023145575.1 Psychromonas sp. | reverse complement strand
CGCCTTGTGCAGGTCTCAACTGCGTAACATCAGTATGTAATATCGGCGATCGGACAAAGTAATTGACATCTGATATTCATAATAGAGCCATGATGCTATACAAAGCCTTTGTTAAGGAGTATGTACAAATGAAAAAAAGTAATTAATGTATTTAAAATCATAAAATTATGAAGGTCGATACATTCTTTTGAAGGATCTATAGATGCGTACGATGTTGACGATGAGTATCATTAAGATTATACGTTTTTTTGGTAATATCAAAGCGATTTGTGATATTCTACGCTATAGGTATATAAGATATACATGGTAGATTAGGTATATGAAATCAAAAGTAAAATTAAATTTACGAGCGTAGGAAGAGGAGATAACTGGCGCAATGTACTCTCCTTCAGTAGAACAGAGCATCGATTATAAGGAACTGAGAATTTCCGATGGTTTTAAAGATGGTTTTTATCCAGTGGAATTTAGGATGCATATTCTTTATCGTCATATATTTCCAGGGGGTGGATTTACTCCTAGTGAAAAATTAATACTAATGAATGTTTTTTGCAAGGTAAGTGAAATTGTAGTAAGAGCGAGGATTTGTTGCGATGGGATCATGACGGAACTTGGAGTGCATAGTAGTTATTATGATATGTATCTAGACGCCGGAACAGTATCGGCGATTAGGTCTATGTATAGATTATTAACCGGTCAAGATGAACAAATCGCGACATTGGTTGATTTTCGAGATCCACAATACCCAGGTGCCGAACTAATTATCCCCCCATATATTGTAGGTACTTATCGTATCATCGTGGCGGATGGAATGGCTGAAGGCGATATTATAGAAGCATATAGCCGTGAGGCTTTTATCAACAACGGTGGAATATGTCATGCAGTATATCTTACGGGTGATTTATTTTCAGTTATTACTAGTGAGGATAGTAGAGCAATTATACTATTTACTGCGCTTGTTAATGCAATTTGTTCAAATTACAGCTCCTCAATTTATTTATTTAAAAAAATATTGTTACTTTTCCCGAGCTGGATTATTTCCCCAGATGACGAGGATGAGTTTTTTGGAAATTGTTAAATGCTTTGACTTGACAGATCTTAACTCGTGGATCAGAGCAAGGTGCAGGTGATGTAGCAACGTTTTCGATTGTTGAGCCTATGCTCCCTTTTTTGTCAATAAAAGCGTAATTATTCACTAACGAAAAGGTACTTTGAGTTAATATGTGTATATGCTCGTTATATTTGCAAGTGTTTTTCCCACTGTTTAAAAATAAAAATAGTGGTGAATGTTAAACACAAATATAACATTGCAGCGGTTGAAAATGCCTCAACTGGGGCGTAATAACGCCCATTGACTACGCGAGCCGCACCTGTGATATCCATAATTGTAATGATACCTGCAATGGCACTACTGTGGATCATAAATATTACTTCATTACTATAAGCAGGTAGCGCACGGCGTATTGAGTTAGGGAGGCTGATACGCCGCAAAATTTGCAAAGGACTCATGCCATAAGCTTTCGCTGCCTCTATCTCACCTTTTGGCATTGCCGCGATAACGCCACGTACAATTTCAGCAGTATAAGCGCCAGTATTTAGCGTAAAGGCGAGTAGTGCGCAAAACCAGGCATTTTGTAAATAGTCCCATATCCAACTTGATCGAAGGAATTCAGACTGTGCAGAGCCGTAATAGATGATAAAGAGTTGTATTAATAAGGGTGTTCCCCTAAAAAAATATATATATGCGGAAATAGGCAAGCGAATAAACTTATTTTTGCTACTTTTGAATATGCCTGCTGGTATTGCAATACAAAGTCCCAATAGTAGTGAAAATGAGACTAACCAAAGCGTTGTCCATAGTCCAGTAAGGTAAAGTTGGTATTCATTAATGATGATCGTAAAATTCATGTCTACCTCGTTATAATTGTATATTTTGTTTCAAGTTTTTTTAAATATATATTCGATATCGCAGTGAAAAATAGATAAACAAAAGCTACGGTAATATAAAAGAGGAATGGTTGCTGTGTTGATCCTGATGCATCTTGAGCTACTTTAACCATGTCTTGTAAGCCAATAATTGAAACTAATGCAGTTGTTTTCAGTAAGACTAACCAGTTATTTCCGATGCCAGGCAGTGCATGTCGCATCATTTGTGGAAACATCACTCGATAAAATATTTTATTTTGGCTCATTCCATAGGCATTCGCCGCTTCAATTTGTCCTTTTGGAATTGATAATATAGCACCTCGAAAAGTTTCGGTCATATAAGCGCCAAGGATGAACCCAATCGTGATAATGCCAGCCGCATACGGGGTAATATCTATATAATTAGGTAAATAGGCGTACCACTCATGTGCTTGATTGTGATTGGTGAGGTATGTATTTATCCATTGATTTACATTGTAAGACAGTTGATTAACAATAATTTGTCCACCAAAATAGAGTAGCAACATTAATATGAGATCAGGAACACCTCGTATAATGGTTGTATATAGGGTTGCAATTGTGCGTAATATTCTGGAGTGAGATAGTTTAGCGAGTGCGGCGAGTAATCCTAAGATGAGGGCAATTAATAATGAAAATATTGCCACTTGAATAGTGACCCAAGCGCCTTGCAATAATAGATGTGAATAATTTAAGAGTTCTTGCATATTGCTTCTTTTAAAAATATGAGTATATACTTATGTTACCCCGAAATTAAACATCAGATCGGAAATTGTGTCGAAATGCGAAGCATAGAATTTACCTCTCGATGATTAACTGTGTTAATCAGGTGAGGGCAGAATTAAAATACAGACTTTAATTCTTAACTGGTTGTTATTTATAGATGTTTTATTACGTTGTCCATTGTTGGAAATCGCCAACTAACTCGTATGAAAAAATAGCAACATTGCACTTCAACGATCAATAGGGCGTAAACATATAATAATTAACATTTGTTTGTTGATAGGTGATATGTTGCGCCTTATTCTGATTGTCGAGTATGTAGCAGATATTGCATCTTTAGGTTACAGTGGTGTAGTTCCATGAAGTGCAATGCTTTTACATTCATTGTTTTTTACCACTATAAGCATCAAAAGTAAAGTAGTGGTCTTGAATTTTTTTGTAAGTGCCATCAGCACGAATCGCTTTGATCGCGGCATTAAACTGAATTACTAAATCTTTATCGCCTTTACGTACAACAACACCAACACCTTCACCAAACCATTTAGGATTGCTAAGTTTAGGACCTACAAATGCAAATTTATTACCGCCTTTTTTTTCAAGTAGCCCAGTTTTCGTTGCAATATAATTCCCCAATATGTAGTTTAAACGCGCGGCTTTAAGGTCAAGATACATTTCATCTACCGAGTTATAACGTTTAATTATAGCTGATGGGAAATTTTCTGAAACGTAAAGATCCATTGTTGAAGAGCGTTGAACACCAATTTTTTTATCTTTCATAAATGTATTGGTTCCCTTGTAGCCAGTGCCTTTTAATGCCACAAAACTCGCTGGAATTTGTAAGTATTTGTCGGAAAATGCGACCTTCATTTTTCGTTGTTTTGTGATGTCCATTGATGCCATTATTGCATCACCTTTATGCACCAATAGTGATGGGATAAGAGCATCCCAATCAATTTTAATGAGGGTACATTTTGCTTTCATTTTTGTACATAGAGCATGAGCAATATCGATTTCAAAGCCAGAGACTGTGCCATCTGGCTCAGATTTACTAAATGGAGGGTAAAGGCCTTCAACCTCGATGCGAATGTTTTTCCATTGTCTTGCAGATACATTAAAAGATAAAATTAATATTGATATTAATAAACTAATTTTTCTCATGAGTGAATAAAACACTTAGTAAACCGACGAAATAAATTGTTTAAAACGTTCTGATGATGGATTTTGAAAAACTTGTTCGGGTTTGCCATCTTCTTCGATCAGACCTTGGTGTAAAAAGATTACTCTATTAGAGACATTGCGAGCAAAACTCATTTCATGCGTGACGACAAGCATTGTTCTGCCTTCTTCGGCAAGGTCGCGTATCAAATTTAAAACTTCGCCAACTAATTCAGGATCAAGTGACGAAGTAGGCTCGTCAAATAACATGACATCAGGCTCTACGGCGAGTGCTCGTGCTATTGCAACACGTTGTTGCTGACCGCCTGAAAGTTTTCCTGGGTACATGTTTTTGCATTTATATAAACCGACACGTTTTAATATTGTCTTAGCACTGGCAACTGCCTCTTTTTTGCCGATACCCAACACATGTATCGGTGCCTCAATGATGTTTTCTAGCACCGTCATGTGTGACCATAAATTAAAGTTTTGAAATACCATGGCTAACCGGCTACGAATACGTTGAACCTGTTTAATTGAAACGGGAACTGAGCCGCGTATCTTATCATATCTCATTTTAATTAATTCGCCACTGATTCTAATTTCACCTGAGGAGGGCTTTTCTAATAAATTAATACAGCGCAATAGGGTGCTTTTCCCTGAGCCTGACGCCCCTAATATAGAGATAACATCCCCTTTGTTTGCTTCTAAATTAATTCCTTTTAATACTTCGTTATCAGCATAAAATTTGTGTAAGTTTTTAATAGATAAAGCTACTTGAGTCATTAATAATATTTTTTTAATGGAATGATTTAACATTATACCTGATATCTGAGTAGATTGTAACGGAAATATGAAATTTAATGTAAAATAAACTACCAGAATAGACGTTAAAAAAATATTTTTAAAATTTTGGCTACCTCCCCTTATCATTAAAAAAATTAATTGTGGCGCTAGAACTGAAGTAAAAAAATGAAATATTTAGTACAAGACGAAAGGTCTATTGTATGCTCACGAGCGATGTACCACATACCTATCTATTTTTGCCCTAGGCTTTAGGATGATCCAAGATTTTTTGCAGGCATTTTAGATATTGTTTTGCTTGGTGTGGGAAGTTAGAAAATATCCCGTCAACGGCAAGATCCATCATTGTTTTTATATCTGTTTTACGATCTACTGTGTATACAAATATCTTCATGCCTTTTTGGTGTGCATCAGTGACAAATTTTTGATTAATGAAATCAAGATGAACATTTACGGAGTATGCATTTAGCTCTTGGGCAAATTTTGCATAGTCAAGAGGAATGCATGAGGTTAATGCGCCAATGGGAAATTCTGGCCGCTTCTGGTGTACTTCATTTAAGATATGATGGTTAAATGAGCTTAGTATAATGTGTGACGCCGTGATAGGTGTGTTTTTTACTGCATCGTCAAGGTAGGAAAATAAAAGTGCAGGGTTGTTAATGCACTTGAGTTCTAAGTGGATAACAGTCCTACCATTAATGAGGTTAAGCGCTTCATCTAGTGTCGGTATTTTCTCGCGTTTTCCCGCGTCTAATGTGCGTAAATATTTAAAACTATGATCTGTTATTTGACCTTTTCCAGAGGTGGTTCTATCAAGTATTCGATCATGAATAACGATTATTTTTCCATCTATTTCGTATAGATCTATTTCTATCCCGTCTACATTTAACTCAAGGGCTGCGTTAATTGCCAGTAATGTATTTTCAGGCTCTAAACCACTAAGACCTCTGTGGGCAATAATTTCCATTACATTAAGTTACTTAAATTCATTAAAAAATGTATGGGTATAGATCAGTGGCAGTGAATACTTGATCAATTTTACGGCTACACATAAGCAACTTCTCCTTAATTCTTGCGTAAGAAACAAAGTGTTATTCAAATAAATGCATCATATTGAACTGACCAATCCTGTTACTGTAGCATTATTTGTAAATAAAACTAATCTCATTGCGATGAGATTAGTTTTTCAACTAATTCAATTGCTTGGCCAATGTATGTTGCAGGTGTCATTCTCTTAAGCTCATCTTTAACACTATCGGGTAACGTAAGTGTATCAATAAAGTTTGCAATGTCATCACCATTTACACGTTTTCCGCGTGTCAACAATTTTAGTTTTTCATAGGGCTGTTCGATGCCATAGCGGCGCATCACCGTTTGAATTGGCTCTGCGAGTACTTCCCAATTTGAGTCGAGATCATTTAGCATATTTTCTTTATTAGGCTGAAGCTTGCTGATCCCTTTAAGGCATGATTGGTATGCAATAATAGAGTAGCCAATTGACACACCGAGGTTACGCAATACGGTTGAGTCAGTTAAATCACGTTGCCAACGAGAGATGGGCAATTTAGCGGCGAGGTGATTAAAAATAGCATTGGCGAGCCCTAAATTCCCTTCTGAGTTTTCAAAGTCGATTGGATTTACTTTGTGCGGCATTGTTGATGATCCAATTTCGCCTTCAATGGTTTTTTGTTTGAAGTGTCCAAGGCAAATATAGCCCCAAATATCTCGATTAAAATCTAATAAAATAGTGTTAAAACGTGCAATGGCATTAAATAATTCAGCAATATAGTCATGGGGCTCTATTTGCGTGGTGTAAGGGTTAAATTTCACGCCTAAGCCTGTTACAAATTGCGATGATAATTTTTGCCAATCAATTTTTGGATAAGCACTTAGGTGCGCATTGTAGTTACCGACAGCACCGTTTATTTTGCCTAATATTTCGGTGTTTTTAATTTGTATTATTTGTCGCTGCAGACGAGCAACCACATTTGCCATCTCTTTACCAAGTGTGGTTGGCGATGCAGGTTGTCCATGTGTACGCGACATCATTGGCATTGTTTTATATTCCATTGCTTTTTCTTTAATTGCAGTAACTAACTTGTTGCAATAAGGTAAAATGACTTGTATTTTGACATGGTTTAGCATGAGTGCATGTGCTAAGTTATTAATGTCTTCAGAAGTGCACGCAAAATGAATAAATTCAGATACGCTATGTAGCTCTTCAATACCACTGACTTTTTCTTTTAAAAAATATTCAACCGCTTTCATATCATGGTTTGTTGTCGCTTCAATGTTTTTAACACGTTGTGCATCACCTTCACTAAAGTTGCTGATAATGTTATTTAGATGATCATTAGCTTGATCAGAAAAGACAGGTACTTCTTTAATTTGTGTTGTCTGTGCTAATTTTTGTAACCAGCGAATTTCAACTTCCACCCGAAATTTCATCAGACCAAATTCACTGAATATATTTCGTAAAACAGCTGTTTTATTACCGTAACGCCCATCTATTGGGGATATTGCGGTAAGTTCTGAAAGTTTCATGTCTTTTTCCTTTGAAGCTGTTAATGGTTAGATTTATTCTAAACGCGAACTAAATCTTGTTTTAATTGATTCAATATGGCTTTACGTGAAAAAATAAGCTGGCGACGTTTTCCTCCGAGCTGTCGCCATAATACTGCCGCGCGCACACCTGATAACAGGAGCGCGCGAATTTTGTGTTGGCTGATTTCTTGTTGTAGGCAGGCAGGTGTGCCGTTTACTTGAATTTTAGGTCCGAGATCGCTAATAATGTCTTTGTATATTGAATCGAAGTTTTTTAAAACGGATATATCACTGATATTTACATGTGAAAGTTGTCGTTGCACTTGATTAATGCGCTCACTAAGGATATTAACTAAAGATGAATTTGCTGTGAGTTTATTTTCAAGTGAGATCATGCCGATGATGTATTTTGTCACTTGCATATTACGCTTGCCTTCGGTGTTCTCCAATTGTTCGATTGCGGATTTAATGCCAACCGCCAGTGATTCATACGCCCCATAAATTTGAAGTGGCGAGTCGCTATCTATTTTTAGTGTTGACATCAATGAAGCTTCAAAGGCAATTACATCAGAGCAGATGCCTGTTCTTGCAATTTGATCAACTAGTGATGCTGCTTGGCACATTGCTGAAAATGCAATGCAACGTGAGGGTAAATCGTGAAATGACATAAGTTATACATATTCCTGTAGGTGTTGTTCAATAATTGCGCCACCAAGACACAATTCATCCAAGTAAAATACTGCTGATTGACCTGGTGTGACAGCAAGCTGTGGCTTTTCAAAAATGACTTTAAGTGTGTTATCATCAACTGGTGTGACGACGCATGGAATATCTTGTTGGCGATAACGCGTCTTTACAGTACATTGAAAAGGGCTTGTCTTAATTTTACTATCAATCCAATCACACTGCTTTGCAATAAGACCGAAAGAGAACAGTGCAGGGTGGTTTGCACCTTGTACTACGCATAAGCGATTGTTGTGCATATCTTTGCCAACAACATACCAAGGATCTTCACTTGAATTTTGTAACCCACCAATGCCTAGGCCTTTACGTTGCCCTAAGGTATGGTACATTAAGCCTTGATGTGTGCCAATCACCTCACCTTTTAGCGTGACTATCTCGCCTGGTTGTGCGGGTAAGTATTCTTGTAAGAACTCAGTGAATTTTCGCTTGCCAATAAAACAGATACCCGTACTGTCTTTCTTATTATGGGTGATAAGATCTTGTGCTTGTGCAATGCGCCGCACTTGAGGTTTATCAAGTTCACCAACAGGGAAAAGCGTTTGTGCTATTTGTTTCTCCCCGACAGCATATAAAAAGTAGCTTTGATCTTTATTGCTGTCTAAACCGCGCAATAACTGTGTATGTCCATCAATATTACGGCGACGTACATAGTGACCTGTTGCGATAAAGTCAGCATTGAGATCTTCTGCGGCAAAACTTAAAAATGCTTTAAATTTGATTTCTTTGTTACACATGATATCAGGATTTGGAGTGCGCCCAGCTTTGTATTCTGCTAAAAAATGTTCGAATACATTATCCCAATATTCTGCTGAGAAATTAATGGTATGAAGGTTAATGTTTAATTTATTACAAACCGATTTTGCATCTTGAAGATCTTGCGCGGCAGCACAATATTCATGGGTATCATCTTCTTCCCAATTTTTCATGAACAGACCTTCAACCTGATAGCCTTGTTGCAGTAATAAATATGCAGATACGGAGGAATCTACGCCGCCAGACATGCCGACGATGACTTTAATTTGACTTTTTGGTGTCATAAATTAATCTCCTCTAAAATTTACTTATTACAGTAAATAACGTATTAATCGAACTCCTTAGAAATGAGTTACTTGTGTATTGGACGCTTTGTAAATGGAATAATCAGTACCAAAATAACCATCTGAAATTTATTTGCTTTTTTGACCATATTTGTAATGGAAATTAGTTTAAGGCGCTATGATAATTGACATTCTAGCAGAAAATAGACCTAAAAAAATAAATACATGCTAAAATATTGTAAAAATATGTAATACGATTGAAGAGAGGTTTATTATGATTTCAAGAATGATTGCTTTATTTATTCTAATGTCATTTAGTTTGACTTCGTTTGCATGGGGATCGCTTAAAAAGAGAGAAATTCAAGGATTTTATACTTATTGCTATTACACTGATGGTGGCGTATCGACAGTGAGTTCAACAGCAATTTGTCCAATCTCTAATCAAGCCGAAGGATCAAACAGTATTTCCCCCGTTATTAACATAAAAAAAAATATGGTGGCTCCGCTAAAAAGTCAATACGTGAAGAGCTTTAATCGTTATTGTACCTATCAAAACGGGGCAATTATAACGATAAATCAGTCAAATCCCTGCCCTATTAGCAGTAAATCTGCCAGCATACATTAGTCAAACTGTGCCCAAACAGCAAATAAAATATAAGCGTTATGGCGCGTCGTATATTATGTGACGTAGAGATATTTTATCAGGCTTTAGAGAAAACGCCGTGCTGGGTATGATCCAATTTTTAAGAAACAAATTTAACAAAGAATTATTAAGACTCAACGGAATGACTTTAAATTAATTTGGAGAATATATATGATAACTATTAATTATTTGCCATATGGATCAGAAGGGGAGTGTACCTTTACTTTTGGGGAGAAAGATCGTCTTGAGCTAGCAGTGATAAATTGCTTCGTAGATTCATGTGACGCTATGAAGGCTGCCAAATCAGATTTCAAAAACCATCTTAATAAACTAAGATTATGGTTCGGAAATGATGAATTTGAAACAATTCAATATGTAAAATCCAGTGTTTCACGGATGCATGCAATATTGAAAGATAATGAAAGCCAGCTTCACTTTATTGATGGGCGGAATAAAAGATTGGTACATCGATATCATAGCATCGTACCAGTACCTAATAGACCTGAACGCTATCAAAAAAAAGAGATTAAATTAGGTAATAAAACCATTACCGATTTATCCAAGGATACTAAAGTGGAAGGTTTTGTACACATGCTATCTGTTCGTTGTAATAATTCAAGGGCCTTAAGCCATGTAGGCTCAGGTCTGAAACTATATATTACAGGTGACACGCTTCTTTTTTGGAGATCCATAGAAGGCATTTCAAAAATCATCTACCATGAATTATCCCATAAAATATTATCTACTGTTGATACCAATAGAGAAGGCGTTGATGTATATGGCGAAAAGGAATGCAAAGCGTTGGCTCTTCAGGACAGTGCTCGAGCACTTAAGCATGCCGACTGCTTGGCCTACTTTGTAACGCTCTTGGCTAAAAATGAAGGTTGTACTATATTATAACGCAAGTTGCAAACTTCAAATTCAATAAAACATTATTACAATACCTTCACTATTACGCGCACATTTTTTCTTTGTGCATCCTTGCAAGTATAGGAGCCATCAATAACGCTGGCTTTATTTTTAATTCCTAAATAGTTATTCTA
>JAGLDN010000097.1 GCA_023145575.1 Psychromonas sp. | reverse complement strand
ATTTTATAACAACGCTAATTGTTACAAGTATCCAAGCTCTACGGTGCTTTAGCTCAAACACCAGCTCTGAGTTATAAAACTCAAAAATGGAATAACTAATAAATCATTAATATACCTTCGTTTATAGATCTGCTGTTATGCCTTGATCTGATGTCCGAGCTAAAGCCTGACCAAGCATAATGAAGTATCACGGGTATAAGAGTTTATGTTTCACTTTCCTTTGTTGTCTGGGATCTGAAACAAGTGATAAGTTTTTAAAGAGTGGTTTACTGAGGATTTTTGACTTCTTCTTGGCTATAAAAAGAAGTATATGATCATAGGTAAATCCGATCTGCAAGCAGATCCTTTTTTAAACAAAGATCGTGAGAGCTAGCTCGCAGATTAAGTTTTGTGGCGCTTAATAAATAGACAACTTTTGCAATCTGACCCTGACAATGCTTTCAACTATTTTTCAACTATTTTTCAACGATTGCCATAATGGTAGGATGTGTTATTTGTTGACAGTTATTCATCCAACTTACAAGAACTGTTTCATCATTAATAGGGCTTTCGTGACTAGCCTTTTTAAATAACTTACGCTACAACTTAGAAAGGATGGTAAATCATCTCTCAAGAATGCAGCCCCTCCAAATTTACTTTTATCTTGGATAATTATTTTAGGTGAAAAGGGTAATTCCCAATCCTGAGGGAAGCCATATATAGGAGTTAATACTTTTACACCTTTTGTTGAGGATATGGAAAAGTGATTAAGGTGTGATTCATCGTGCCAAATTGCAATTATTTTATTTTCCAAATCCTTATCAATATTTTTTTCCAACGTTTTACATAGGGATAAATAATCATCAGCCCTTCCTCCATTTAAGCCTCCAGCAAAGTAATGGCTTCCGGCCCCCTCTTTTATTAAAGCCAAAGAGTCCTTTCTACGCTCATAAGTAAAGTCTTTATTTGTTTTGTTATAAAAGCCTGGATGCTGTAAAAATGAGAATGACTGATCATCATTAGGAAGGAAATCACAACTAATATCTTGAACGCATAACATATTCGCATTAAAAAAATATAAATAATCCATGTCTTTATACATCTTTTTAGCGGAATTAAATATTTTAAATCTAAATAATGTAATGTAAGGTCAGCCTAAAGATTTCTGATAAATTCGGTGGACGTTACTTGCAGTTTCAAACTGAATGGTTTTAGCATCAGTAAATATAAAATATTCTTTTTCGATATCCTCATTTACTAGTAAATGTTTTTCGCAACTTTTATAAAAACCCTCCCAAAATAAAGCATATTTACCAGTGCAAATATATAAGATACCAATTTTTTCATTTTTCCTCTTTAAAAAATGATTCTACCATTTTTGAATTTCTCTTTTATGATCCCTCTAAAAACGGGATCAAATACTCCAGAACAAATAAAAGCTAATAGTATAGATAATCCCCTCCCAAAAAAATTTTATCCATTCTCCGCATGTGTTCACTGTAGTAATTAAATGGAAATAAGTAGTAAAATAAAATAGGAGACCAGCTATACAAAAGTTTATTAATATATATTTACCATAAATAAAAAATATAATGGAACGGTCAAAATAGCGCATAAATATGGATATTGGTCGTGAAATAAAAAAATAAAATGTTCGCCACTATAGTTCCAATAATAACTCCATGTAGGCCTATTATCTGAATTAAAATTATTGACAGTGAAAAATTGATCACAGCTTCTAAAATAGGGTGATAATTATCATCATAAAACCAGCGCCAACCTTAAATACATCAATCATTGCTCATGTTATTTGTACGAACAAATTGATAAGTATTAACCCTATAGTTAATTGTGGTAAAAAGTAACCATCTCCCATCCACAGCAATACAAATGGCTGATAAAAGTAAAATGAAATTAAAACTAAAAACGCCTTAGGATCAAATAAAACAGGTGAACTATCTCCCATAATTTAAATTGCTTCTCTTTAGGGTTAATTGCAATAAATGATCCTATTTTAGGAATTAAACTAGGAGTAAGTATACCTAAAATTGTTAATCACATTTGATAAACCAAAAAAACGTTGAGTAAACTGCAATTGTTTCCAGATTTATAAATTTAGCTTAGGCAGGCTCAACGCTTCGTTTTTAGCTTTTTGTGTTTTAGTTACGTTTGAATCATTTCTTAAAAAATATAACGAGCGAATGGGAGTAATGGGTCACCCGCAGTATCTGTTTGGCGAACTTTATTTACGCCGACATTATAACTGTGCAACATCAGTTATTAACGTAATAATTTATATTGCCCGTTTTTGATATTATTAAGACACCAATGCCCGATGCGATAACGGATCAACCGCAGGGTTGGAAAGCCAATATTTGCGGTCATTCTGCGAATTTGGCGGTTTCTACCTTCTCTAATGGCAATACTCAACCAGCTAGTAGGAATAGTTGCACGTTTGCGAATGGGCGGGTGCCGATCCCAAATTTCAGGCTGATCTATTATTTTTACTTTTGCAGGGCTTGTTATGCCATCTTTTAACATTACACCGTCACGCAATTTTTGGCACTGCGCATTGTTTGGCTGTCCTTCTACTTGGGCCCAGTAGCTTTTGGCTATGTGATTATTGGGCTGAGTAATTTCTGCTTGTAACTTTCCATTATTTGTTAGTAGTAATAACCCCTCGGAATCGCGGTCTAAACGACCTGCAGGATAAACATTTTTGATATTAATATAATCTTTTAATGTTATTCTGTTTCCTTCATCTGTAAATTGGCTAAGTACCGCATAAGGTTTGTTAAACAAGATAATGGTATGAGTGACTGGTTGAACTGCTACATGATCGCGTTTGATTTTAGTGCTTTTAAGCTGCGTTGGTTTTTTGTGTGAAAGATGATGCATGCATACGTTCCATTAATATAAAATTATACTGTTGCAGATAATATTTCCATGTGACGTTAACATGATTTCCTTACTGCCTGCCAGCTTGAACACTAATAAGGTTTAAATGAGTCTTTTTTCATTTAAACTTCAGCAATGAATTATCATAGTTAATTATTGAGAGGTAATCTAACTGTGGGTTGCCTTAGCTCTCGAGTTGATGACTGTATTAAGCATTTTGAATGATAACGGGTGTACTTGGTACAAAATACGTTTAACGCCAGTTAGGCAATTAATAACGCCAAGTTAAATGAGCTTATTTTCATCATGAAATCTATACCCATGTTACTTGATTTTGCAAAGTCAGATCGGCAAATTGTGGCAAGTAGCGAGGCATAAAATTGAAGCCTAGTTATTCTAAGTTTCCTTAATCGAGGGTTTTGCTCAAACAGTTCTGCGTTATAACATTCAAAAATGGAATAACTAATAAATTATTAATATACCTTGGTTAATGTGACCACTAAACGATTATCATCGCTAATCGTTGATAGGCCTGCTGTTATGCCTTGATCTGATGTCCGATCCAAAGCCTGACCAAGCATAATGAAGTATCACGGGTATATATTATTTTGTCAATAGTTTTTTTATTACCCCATGTTCAGGTAATATGGGGTATCAGCAAGCAAGTTAGCTCACATTTCATTTGTTGATGTTGGAGATTGGCAACTAACACTAGCTGTACTTGCCGTGTCCCCTGTAATAACGCAATGCGTGTTTTTATAGGCACTTGTCTCCACGTGCGCATGATTAATTGCACACTGTTTTCTTCGTTCATCCTCTGCTAGTGGTGCACATGCATGGGTAAAGGCAGTTTTGTCCCAAATCCCAGCATTTATCCATGTTGCTCCAACGCCCCAACCGTATTCATAAGTATAAGTACTATCAGGTGATAACGTTATGGATGCACAAATGCCATAAAGCCCTTGATAATATTTTAAACAACCTATGCCACTCCAGGTTACGTCTAGTCTCATGGGTGTCTTATTATATATCGTAATAATTCCTCCAGCGCCATCGCCTAGTGAACTCTGAATATTTTGTACTTTTTTTGGTGCAAATCCAGTTAATAAAATAACAGCTAGTACTACAATAAAACAGTTTATATATTGTTTTTTTGTCATAGGATGGCCCCTTATATTGATGATATTGTATATGTCATAGCCATTTGAGTATACTCTAATTTGTCTATGTTAAGGAAATGAGAGAACATCAAATTTACAGGGATATTGTAGCGAAATAGACAATTTAGATACAGATTTTAATTCTTAGTCAGCTATTCTAAATAAGTCGAGGATTTACAATATTGCGGATTGGTGCTGGCAGGCAGTTCCTTCGGGCGGTTGCTTCGAGACTTTAGCTCGGTTTTTTTTGAAAAAAGGCACGGCTTTGCTATAACATTCGAAAATGGAGTGACCAATATATAAGTAACTGATTTTGTAATTTGATATAAAGCTCGTTTATAAACCAAATGTTGTTAGTCCTTCTTTAAGACTTAGATCCTCCAATTATACCGTTGCAAGCAAAGACATGAAGATATGATTACTCTGTGTTCTTTTTGTTTTTGCTGGGGATTTAGCAAGTGCAGTATTTAATGTTATATTTTATGAAAAACTTCAACTTTTTACATTTTTTGAGCAGGGCAGTTGTCCATGCACTACTGCTCGCTCGAAAATCATCCCGTGTTAAAATAATCGAATTTGTGTAGCATACCTTTAAGTTGCTTGTAACTGAATTGTTACGATGCAGCCATTTTTGTAGACCAGATCTTGAATATTCAATCGAAACGTTGTTTTTATATACTTACAGATATCGCTTATTAGTGAAGAAAATACGAGGATCTAATATTTTAATAAATTTAAATTTATACTTTCAGATAACCAATAAAACAAATAATTTGAATTATTTATACTTAATACAAGCCTTTCATTTACTGGGCTAATTAATTTTTATTGGAGATCACAATCAGCGTAGGTGATTGATTATATTTTATATGGATAGTCATTGGAAGAAAGTCAGAGACTTTAATTCATCGAGTGCAGGCAATTTGACAACTTATGTTTCCATGATCACTTTGCATATTGAATTAGTATAGGTATAATATATTGTTAGGCATTATTTCAGCTATTAAATATACTAAGGGATAAAAATGACAGGAAAATTGGAAAAAATTATTTATACATTAACAGATGAAGCGCCTGCGTTGGCAACATATTCACTGTTACCTATTGTTAAAGCATTTACAAAATCTGCTGATATTATCGTTGAAACACGCGATATATCACTAGCAGGACGTATTATTGCTAATTTTCCAGAAAAGTTAACAGCAGATCAAAAAATTGATGATGACTTATTTGAGCTTGGTGAGCTAGCAAAAACACCGAATGCGAATATTGTAAAACTACCAAATATTAGCGCATCGGTTCCACAATTACAGGCAGCAATAAATGAGCTGCAATCACAAGGCTTTGATATACCTGATTTTCCTGAATTAGTGAAAAGCGAAGAGGACAAATTAATTAAACACCGATATTCTAAAATATTAGGTAGTGCTGTAAACCCCGTATTACGCGAAGGGAATTCAGATAGACGTGTTGCTGATGCAGTTAAGCAATATGCACAAGATCACCCACATAAAATGGGAGCTTGGTCTAAAGACTCTAAATCTCATGTTGCCAATATGGATAGAGAAGATTTCTACGGCAGTGAGCAATCAGTGAATTTAGACAAGGATGATGATCTTAAAATTATATTTACTAACAAAGTCGGTGATGTAAGTATATTAAAAGCGTCAACACAGGTATTAAAAAATGAATTAATTGATTCATCCGTAATGAGTGCCAGTGCATTACGTGCGTTTTACGAAAAAGAAATGACAGATGCGAAAGAAAATAATCTGATGATATCGCTACATTTAAAAGCAACCATGATGAAAGTATCTGATCCTATAATGTTTGGCCACGCGGTTACTGTTTATTATAAAGATGTATTTGAAAAGCATGCGAAATTGTTTGAACAACTTGGTGTAGATGTGTGTAATGGTTTAGGTGATGTTTACTCAAAAATCGCTTCTTTACCAGCATCGAAAAAAACAGAAATTGAATCAGATATTCAAGCTGTTTATGCAAAACGCCCAGGTCTGGCAATGGTTGATTCTGACCACGGCATTACGAATTTACACGTGCCGAGCGATGTAATAATTGATGCATCAATGCCTGCAATGATCCGCGCTGGCGGGAAAATGTGGAATGTGGAAGGGCAACTTGAAGACACGAAAGCAATTATACCTGATCGTTGCTATGCTGGTATTTACCAAGAAGCGATCCGCTTTTGTCGTGAACATGGTGCCTTTGATCCTGTCACTATGGGCGATGTTTCAAATGTTGGCTTGATGGCTCAAAAAGCAGAAGAATATGGCTCGCACGATAAAACCTTTCAAATTAATGAAGCTGGTACTGTTACAGTTGTTGACAAGGCTGGTCAAATATTAATGCAGCATGAAGTTCAACAAGGGGATATCTGGCGCATGTGTCAGACGAAAGATATTCCCATTCGAGATTGGGTTCGTCTAGCCGTTAGCCGTGCAAGAGCAACTGGTAATCCAGCAATTTTCTGGCTAGATAGTAATCGAGCACATGACGCCAACCTCATCAAACAAGTGCAAATTTATTTAAAAGATCATGATACGACTGGGTTGAATCTTCAAATAATGACACCAGAAGCTGCAATTAATTTTTCATTAAAACGATTAAAAACAGGTGAAAATACAATTTCTGTTACGGGTAATGTGCTACGCGATTACTTGACAGATTTATTTCCAATTTTAGAACTTGATACGAGTGCAAAAATGCTTTCGATAGTGCCGTTACTTGCTGGTGGTGGTTTGTTTGAAACAGGCGCGGGTGGATCAGCACCGAAACATGTTCAACAATTTATTAAAGATGGGCACTTACGCTGGGATTCTTTAGGTGAATTTTTAGCATTAGCCGTTTCAATTGAAAGTATCGCAGAGAAAACGGGAAGTCTTAAAGCAGAGATCCTCGCTGATGCACTACATATTGCGAATGGAAAATATTTAAAAGAAAATAAAGCACCATCACGAAAAGTTAATGAATTAGATAATCGAGGTTCACACTTTTATTTGGCATTGTACTGGGCAGAGGCGCTCGGCTCGCAAACAATAGATGTATCTTTACAAAATAAATTTTTAAAGTTAGCACAAGTACTTAAAGCAAATGAAAGTGAAATTGTAAAGCAGCTAATTGCAGCGCAAGCACATGGAATGGATTTAGGCGGTTATTACCACACAGATAAAGCTAAGGTTCTAGCAGCAATGCGGCCAAGTCCAATCCTAAACCAAGCAATAGATAATTTGTAATTATATTTGAAAGGATTGTCTAGGATCTCATATACTATTTTAAGTCGTATGGGTACATACCCATTACCAATCCAGATATCAAACTCGATAAGTGGTGAAGTAATCAGTTTTATGCCTAGCAGTTTGGCACAATTTGCCGATCTAAATTTGTATTTTTTGCGTCACATTTGTATATCTTGGTCGAATTTGTGTGGTACACCCTTAAGTTTCTTGTAACTTAAATTGCTAAGATACAGCCATTTTTGTAGACCAGATCCTAATTTTTCAATCGAAAAAAGTTGTTTTTATATACTCGCAGATATCGCTTATACTGAAGAAAATAACGTCAGTTAAGTGGTTAATACCAATTCAGTTTGAATGGTATTTAATAGACTGTCTAAGCCATGATGTTTTTAGCTTATTTTTTGCGTTGAAGAATACTCATGAAGTTTGCGCAGTATACTACTTTTGTGTTTCCTTAGCGTCTGAGAAGCGCCTGAGAAATCATTTACTAAAATCAGCCTTCAGCAGATAGTAAAATATATTTTATATCGATCACTCTTTCACTTGTCACGAGACATTTTGAGATATGATACAAGTCTTGTTTATTTTAAATAAAATCATTCTCAAAGCAAAGTTCATATACTATGTGTTGATATTTACAAGGTAATTGATTTTAGGATAATGGGGTTTTGTCTTAAAAGGAGTAATAACTGTGGTATGAAGATGGCTTTTACATTTTAAAGAATATAATAGGCTAGACTGGAAGACTGGAAGACTGGAA
>JAGLDN010000096.1 GCA_023145575.1 Psychromonas sp. | reverse complement strand
TCGTGCAATTGTATCGTGGGTTGGCATTCCTTTTTTAAAAGGCAGGTATTTTCGAAGCCAAATGAGTTTATCTAATCCAAAATCTTCAATTTCTTCCCATGTATCAGCACCAGAAATAACAGCGGTGATAATTAAAAAAAGAATATCTAGGAGTTTATGTTTCACTTTCCCTTGTTGCCTTGGATCTGAAACAAGTGATAAGTTTTTAAAGAGTGGTTTACTGAGGATCTTTGACTTCTTCTTGGCTATAAAAAGAAGTATATGATCATAGGTAGAGTCGATCTGTAAGCCGATCCTTTTTTAAACAAAGATCGTGAGAGGTATATCACAAACTAGGTGGCAAAACGCTTAATAAGTAGACGCTTTTCGTGATCTCGCCCTGGCAATGACAATGACAATGACAATGACAATGATTAAATAACGATAGCAAATTGCCAGTGCTGGCAAAATGAGCGATTTAAAAATTAACTCCTGTAATATTGCTATCGTTACCTAAAAATCAATATGAAGTAAAAACAGTTATATCCTTCTTGTTTTAAATTACGTTAAGTTAAGTTAAGTAAATATTCAAAAAGATTTTTCCCTAATGCCTATCGGCAATGAGTACTTGAAAGTAACTCATTAGATGGAAATAAATCTAACTAAAACTAATCTAGGTTACTGTTAAAAGCCTCTGTTATGTTTAAAAAATAACAACACATAAATAATATCAGCAATGTCACTTAAAAGTGTTTGAAGTTGCTACTTGCGAACCTCCTTTATATACTTTAACCAAGCTGAGTATGTATTATTTATTCCGTTAGCTTAAGTATAAAAATTATTAAGCTAGTAATTAGTATATACACAACTTTTGAATTTGTCAGTATTTATCTATAAAATAATTCATTTTACTTTCTCGCGTTAAAACTGTGTTTTTAATAATATCCCCAAAATGCAATACCAGCAAAACACGGCGGGCATTGTCGATTTAGGCATGATAGCAATGAATGAAGTCTTAATTTAATCTTAGTCAAGTGGACGGCTTCCTTATAACAGGGCAAACGGTTATAAGTGAGCAGGTTTCTTAATAAAATGATTGACCTCAGGCTCCATGATCAGAAAAGGCACAATATTAGAAATTGTTAATCACTTGTCGATTATTGTAACGCAGTCTTGGTTGTCGAGCTTGTGCCCGCAGGGAGAGGCAACTAGTACCAACCTGCGTTGTTATAAAATCTCTCTGTAGAATAACTACTTAGGAATTAAAGTCTTTATTTTAATTCGACCTTTGATGATTAACGCAGTTAATCATCGAGAGGGCAATTTTATGTCGAGCTACTTTCCACAATTTGCTTATTTGACTATGCAAAATGAAGTAACATTGGTATATAGGTCAAGTTCATAGCTGTGCTCTAGTTATAATAGTTGAGCACCTAACTCTATACACTGTAACTAAGATGATCTTTGACAAATCAACAAGAACAGTGACAGATGCAACAATTAAATTATTGGCACCATTTAAGGATTTTGTCTTAACGATGACAGCTGATAATGTTAAAGAATTTTCTTACCCTGAAGAGGTTCGATAATCGCTTGAATATGACTATTTTTTGCAGATCTATACTGCTAATGGTAGCGAGGGTTGAATTAAAATACCAATGAACTGTTACGACAATATTGGTCTAAATCTACAGATTCTAAATTGATCCGCGATGAAGCTGTGAGATCAAATTTATTTGGTTGAATAATAGACCAAGAAGAGTATTATTCTCATACAAAACATTATTTCAAATGATGGAAAAGCATGAGCGGCATGAGCAGCATGCCAATTTATGCATTTGGTGGTTGAATCTGTCTTATAATATAAGAGTGAAAATGGGATTTTCAATTTTAGGCCTTAGTCCTACGGAGCAAATGGATCTTCGTGCAATAGAGCCAGAGCTTATAAATGCACTTAAGAAAGCTGCTGCCCGTATTATAATATGCCAAGCCAACAGCAAGCTCTGGTTCGGGGATTGTAGTCAGCAATGGATTGATCAGCTAAGAATGAGACTTATCCGTATGGCCTGCATATTAAATATTCAGACAATACTATGCCAAAGCATCCGCATCGATGAACAGAGTAATGCTTATGCTCATGCCATCATACCTCGCTATGGCTGGAGAGATTACACTATAAATCAGCATGGTGATGCTTTTCTCAAATACACACAAGATCAATGGTTTTGCATTCGCCTTGACAGACGCTGGAATACTGCCCCCTTGTTTAAAAATAACTTTTCGCCAATAAGTAAGTTTCAAACGATAGCTCATGAAATAACCCACATCTTTATGAACACAAGAGACATAGCGTATGGCGTAATAGATTGCTGTGAACTTGCAATAGCAAATCCTAACGATGCAAAGTTAAACGCTGATAATTGGATGTATTTTATCGACGAATACAGTTTGTTACGATATGTTGAATTTCGATCATCACGGCAAGTTTAGCTCTTTTATAAATTAATATACCATTTTATTTTATCTTGTTATCCCTGCTGAACCGAATCAATACGAATGTAGCCAGGACTGGTATTATGGCGGGGTTTCTGTCGAGTGCCAATTGTACTCTTCTGACTTCGTGTCTTTGTAAAAAGTCTCTTTTGTTTTTTTTGTAGCCTACCCTCCGCATAATATTGTAAATATGCGAAACTGAAATAGTTTATAAACTTTATATTGACGCCATGCGCGATTTTTAAAAAGACAGTTATTTATTGAAAAAGGCATGATTTAACTTTATATTGTTATCGTCAAAAAATAAATGATATTCGTAAAATCATCCCATTAGAATAGTTTATCATTTTGGTTTATTGCTTCACAGATTACAATGTAAAAATATTTGAAGGTATAAAGATAAAAAAGTGTCTTTTAAACCAAAATTGACAGATACACAACTCATTACGAAGGAAATTATTTGTGAATTTCCATCAATTGAT
This sequence comes from Psychromonas sp., assembly GCA_023145575.1. Lineage (GTDB taxonomy): Bacteria > Pseudomonadota > Gammaproteobacteria > Enterobacterales > Psychromonadaceae > Psychromonas. The sequence goes on along the minus strand of JAGLDN010000096.1, from coordinate 278 downwards.
ACAGATCCAGCGATTTATACCCATGTTACTTTATTTTGCATTGTCAGATCAGCAAATTGTGGCAAGTACTCGACATAAAATTGCCCTCTCGATGATTAACTGCGTTAATCATCTGCTAGGAGAATTAAAATAAAGACTTTAATTCCTAAATAGTTATTCCAAGTCGAAATTTTATAACAACCGTTAATTGTTAGAAGTATCCAAGCCCTAGGTGGCTTTAGCCTGACCAAGCATAATGAAGTATCACGGGTATAAATATTCCTTACTGAGTTTTCATA
>JAGLDN010000095.1 GCA_023145575.1 Psychromonas sp. | reverse complement strand
CATCCTGTGTGGTGAAAACATCTAATGGATTTTCTTCTAAACGCTTTGCATTAAATACATTTTTTAATGCTCCATGAAGCCGGCCTTGATAGCCTTTTACTGCCAGTAAATAATCACCACCTTTATCAATTATTTTCTGCGCTATTTTTGTTTTGCATCCCATTGCATCAATGGTTATAAGGCAACCTCTAATATCTAACAAGTCCAGTAATTTAGGGATCGACGTGATTTCATTTGATTTTATATCTGTTGTAACCTGCCCTAATGAAACAGAATGCTTAGCGCAGAACGCACTAACAACGTGCAACATTCCAGTTTTTCCATCTTTATCAGTTATTTCAGTGAATGAACCTCTTAAGCTTTTACCATCAATTGCAATTACATCTCCGTGAATTAACTCACAACATTCAGACATCCAGTTGGCAAAGTTAAGCTGAAACTCTTTTGGATCAAGCAAGCCCATAACTCGTGCAATTGTATCGTGGGTTGGCATTCCTTTTTTAAAAGGCAGGTATTTTCGAAGCCAAATGAGTTTATCTAATCCAAAATCTTCAATTTCTTCCCATGTATCAGCACCAGAAATAACAGCGGTGATAATTAAAAAAAGAATATCTAGGAGTTTATGTTTCACTTTCCCTTGTTGCCTTGGATCTGAAACAAGTGATAAGTTTGTAAAAAGTGGTTTACTGAGGATCTTTGACTTCTTCTTGGCTATAAAAAGAAGTATATGATCATAGGTAATGTCGATCTGCAAGCCGATCCTTTTTTAAACAAAGATTGCGAGGGCTAGATCATGGTTTATCAGGCGCAGTGTTCGATAAATAGACAGGCTTCGTAATCTTGCCCTGATTGCAATGTAGTCACCACTGACATGATTTAAACAATTTTCCAATGCAAAATAAGAACCTCTATTTTCTTTAAATTTTTCAACTTGCATTACAGTATTATCTGATGAACCATCATCAGTTATAATAATCTCAAAATTCTGAAAAGTTTGATTAAGAACACTTTGTATAGCATCAGCAATAAAATTTTCATGGTTATATGATGGAATAACAACACTAACTTTCATTTTAATCCTTCTTTTATTTAATCGCAATTGTTTTATATTGAACAGAAAAGAGAAATCGAGCACTGCCATTATCTTTTATAATTACACTTGAAAAATCGTTTAATAATACTCTTAATCAATGTTCAGATATTCTCCAACAATCTGGTAATGGATTATGTATTCTAAAATTAAAGGGAGTTGTCATTATTAAAATTCCGTTTGGTTTCAAAATTCTATAAATCTCATTTATAGCCCTAAATGGATTCAAAGTATGCTCAAGGACTTCGGTAAACACAACTACATCATAAGTATTATCAGCTATAATTGTCTCATTAGTTCAAGTAATATCAGCGATGTATGTTGCTTTTGACGACATGTCAATATCTAATGTGTGTACTTCACTATGAATAAAGAATTCTTTTGCCCCATTCCAAATCTCCGGAGCAATATCTAATACTAAATAGTTTTTGCAATCATATAGTTTAGCAGACTCTTTAATAAGAGAGGTCACCCCATCTCGAATAATTTTTAGGTTTTTTTCATCTGTTTTGTCTATTTTACTCAATTCAGTCTCTTATTAATGCTAGCATACTGTCCACCGAAGAAGCATAATGTTTTTTATTAATCGCTTCTTTGCGTTCTAGTAAAGAGTCATCAATTAATATGGATGACTCTTTCATGTATTTTGTTTTTTTGTCTATTTCCTGAATGTGGATAATATCATCAAAAAGATGTGTTAAACCAAATTTATATAAAATTTTAGTCAAATTATTTTTTTTATTATTAGAAATTAAGTATACTTTTTTTTCTTCATTTTTTGCTTGACAAATTAATTTAATTACATCTGTATTTATTATCTTTTCATTCAAAAACAATGTATCATGAAAGTCAATATACAAATTTTTATATTCTATTTTAAGCTTTTATCTTGGGATCAATGATCTAGCAAGAGATATTTCAATATCATTCACTATTACTTTGACATTGAAATCCAATTTTTGATATAAAGCTAACTCAACAAAATTAATACCTCTAATACGATTTAACATCATAGTTCCTGATACTCTGGACCCTATTTCAAATAGTTTCAACTGACCATTAACATCACATTTTAATTGGTAGAACCAAAGACCGTGCATCTTGAGGTTTTTGCTAATAATCTCTGCTAAATTTTGAAACTGTTTATTTAACTGACGTTAGGCAGTAAGCTAAAATTTTAGATTAAAAATCTGTTAAAGTGACGAAATGAATAAA
>JAGLDN010000094.1 GCA_023145575.1 Psychromonas sp. | reverse complement strand
TATCTAGGAGTTTATGTTTCACTTTACCTTGTTGCATTGGATCTGAAACAAGTGATAAGTTTTTAAAGAGTGGTTTACTGAGGATCTTTGACTTCTTCTTGGCTATAAAAAGAAGTATATGATCATAGGTAGAGTCGATCTGCACCACGATCCTTTTTTAAACAAAGATCGTGAGAGGTATATCACAAACTAGGTGGCAAAACGCTTGATAAGTAGACGTTTTTCGTAATCTCGCCCTGGGCAAAGATGTTATTTCTTTTATGGTTACTTCCTTTTCGATTGCAGAGCGCAAGGCTACGTTCGCTTCAACAAAAGCCGAGTTAGTGCACCAACGGGACTGGTTACTTGTACCAATCAACAAAGTTATAAAATTCTGAATTAGAACGACTCGTTAAGAATTAAAGGCTTTATTTTAATCCGATCTTTGGTGGTTAACGTAGTTAATCATCGATAGGGCAATTTTATGCCGCGTATCTTAGTACAATTTGCCGAACTGACGTTGCATTCCGAAGTAACATGGGTATATCTAATGGGTGTAAGTAGCATTTAACGCTCGACTTTGCCATTCAACTACTTGCTCTATCACTGAGTTGGTCACTTGGATAAAAGCCCTGCGGATATGCGGCACAATACATTTCTTGGAATTTAGCTGTTTTATCATGCATGCTCATTCCTTTTACATAAAGCGTCAGGATTTGTGCATGCATGCATGTTATATGCGTTTGACGCTTCTTTACTCGCTGAATTTCAAGGTTTCAATCTGTATCTCGAGGAGTCTGTATTTCAATATTGTAATGACAGCCTTTGAAGAGTTTACTAGAATAACCATTACGGCTGTTAGTGTTATTTATCGCATTGGAGTAATCTTTAGATTCGCCAAGGTGAGGCGTAATTTCTGAGCGTATCGCCACTTCAACCGTAATTTTAGTTACCATGGACTTAATTAGTTAAGATCTTCAGGTTTTTTTAGATCTTAAGGTAGCACATTAGCAAAAGCTTGCATTTTTCTGTCATCATTGTGTAACTTAGTATTTAATCCTTTTATAGATCATACATAATAAGCATTTACACAGTTCTTTTTACACCCTGTTGGCTGAATATATGCGAAGGTGCTTATGCCTCCATTTTTTAAGATATCATTTAGCGTTAGAGGTGGATCATACACAGATGTACCTCATTGAGTATTTTTACCACATTGCGGACAACCATGCTTGCTCTACTTCGTAGATCAACTCGTACTATAAAGTTTTCGAAGTTAATATTCCATGTACAAACAGGATTCCATCTACTGCCTTATTTTAATTTAAGCGAATATTTCAAGGTCAGTTTGTGTTTTTGACGAAAAGTTAAGTACATATGGGCACTGCGCATACTAAAATGTTCATAACCATCAAGAAGGTTTATTATTTTGAATTTTTTCTGCTTGAATTCGCATATAAATTTCTTCTCGATGAACAGATATTTCTTTTGGAGCATTAACACCTACTCGCACTTGGTTACCTTTGACGCCTAAAATTGTCACAGTAACATTATCTCCAATCATTAAGGTTTCGCCTACTCGGCGGGTTAAAATTAACATGTGTTTTTCCTTTAATAAATAAATTTTTTATATTCCCCTATTATGGGGAAAGGCTTTATAATGTCTATAACTATTTTTCTTCAAAAGGCTCTTTTTCAAGATCAAAAGCTTTATGTAGCGTACGAACAGCTAGCTCCATATATTTTGCATCGACCAGCACTGAAATTTTAATTTCAGAGGTTGATATCTGATGGATATTGATCCCTTCACGGCCAAGTGCTTTAAACATAGTTTGTGCAACACCAGGATGATTTTTCATGCCTACACCTACAATTGAAACTTTTGTTATTTCTGAATTAGCTGAGATGGAATCAGCTCCAAGATCAGCCTTTACTTTTTCAAGTAAAATATGTGTTTCATCATAATCTTCACGATGCACTGTAAATGTGAAGTCAGTTTGTTTATTACCGACTGTATTTTGTACTATCATATCAACATCGATATTTGCGTTACCGATAGGGTAGAGTATTTTAGATGCAATTAATGGCTTATCAGGCACACCAGCAATTGTGAAGCGTGCTTCATTGCGATTAAATGCAATCCCTGAAATAATTGGTGATTCCATGCCATATTCCTTTTTTTCATAACTAATTAATGTTCCTTCGCCATCTTTAAAGCTTGAAAGTACTCGTAACGGTACATTGTACTTTCCTGCAAACTCTACTGAACGGAGTTGCAATACCTTGGTGCCAAGGCTTGCCATGACTAACATTTCTTCAAACGTTATAAAATCTAAGCGTCTTGCATTTGGTTCAACACGAGGATCGGTTGTATAAATACCATCTACATCGGTAAAAATTTGGCATTCAATTGCTTTTAAAGTTGCAGCAATTGCAACGGCAGAGGTGTCTGAACCTCCCCTGCCTAGCGTGGTAATGTTATTATTTTCACACCGTCCTTGAAACCCAGCGATAACGACAACTTTGCCTATTTTTAACTGTTTGGTAATATTCGCAGATTCAACTTCAATAATACGCGCTTTACTGTGTGTAGAATCAGTTTTTAAACGAACTTGATCGCCTGTCATAGAAATTGCATCAAGCCCTAAACTATGCAACGCTATGCACAGCAGCGCAATTGTTTTTTGTTCTCCAGTTGTCAGTAAAACATCCATTTCACGAAGGCTTGGTTTTTCGTTAAACTCTTTTGCCAATGTAATTAATCGATTTGTATCCCCTGACATGGCAGATAAAACGACAACAACATCATGTCCCTCTTTTTTCGTTTTCTTTACTTTTTCAGCGACTGCCTTAATTCTCTCTACAGTGCCAACTGATGTTCCACCAAACTTTTGTACAATAATTCCCATTTTAAACCTAATTTTATTATTATTTTTCAGTGTCAAGTTAAGTTGAACATAGACAAAATGAATTTACCCTTGCGAGGATCATTTAGGTCATCAAAATGAGGATAAATTTCCTTCTTTGAATATCAACGATGATACAAATTAGAAAATGATACCTGTAATCAGTATACCCATATGACGTAAAGATGTCAGTCCAAGACGGAACATTTGACCTATCAACGGTTATCTGAGCTGATCGTCTGTCGGTATAATTAACTAAAAAATATTAATTATTATATTGTTATTCATTGTTTGAATGTTCTGCACAGAGTTTTCTTTTCATAAAAAAAAGAGACGTTCCCCACCAGACGTGCTGCCTTTTTATCTTTACGTCATATGTGTATATATTATTTATAATTTCAAGTTTTATAAAAATTCTTATGCCCCTCAGAGCAAGCTGATCTACAGCTTCATTAATCGTTTTGTAAAGGAAGTAAACTTTTGCAAAATGTTCAACATCGCAATTGCTTTTTTAATACGGCAAAGTGATAATCTTATATACTGAGATTTGCCTTAGCTTAATTTTTCAGTGAGCCAAGGAGCGACAAGTGCCAAAGCTTCTTCAATCGCGCCAGGATCATTTCCCCCGGCCATTGCCATCTCAGGCTGCCCCCCCCCTTTTCCCCCGACCTGAACTGCAATTAAATTAACTAACTCACTCGCGTTCACTTTTTCAGTCAAGTCTTTAGTAACCCCAACAATCAAACTCACTTTTTTATCACTCACGGCAGTTGCAATGACGACAATACCTGATTGTAGTTTATTTTTTATTTCGTCAACACTCCCCCTAAGTGTTTTAGGATCAATTCCAGATAGATTGGCAATAACCACTTGTACCCCTTTGATGCTAATTGCATTACACACAAGGTTGGCGCCTTCATGATTTGCTATTTTTGCTTGAAGATTTAAAACCTGTTTTTCTAGCACCTTATTGCGATTTAACATTTGTGAGACCTTTTCACTAAATGAGAAGTGGTCTCCTTTAACAAGTGTAGAAACAGTTTCAACGTCACGGATAATATCCGCAACGGCTTGGCATGAGCTTATGCCAACTGATGCTTCAATACGTCTCACACCTGCAGCAATACCAGATTCAGAGAGGATCAAAAACATTCCCATATCACCCGTTCGCTTTGTATGTGTGCCGCCACAAAGCTCCAATGACACATCTCCTATTGAAACAACACGCACAATTTCATCATATTTTTCACCGAAGAGTGCCATTGCTCCCGATCTATTTGCCGTGTCGAAGTCTTCGAGTTTAGTTATAATTTCGTAGTTAGCTCGAATTGATTCATTCACTATAAAGTTAATTTGTCTCAGTGATCCAAGTGAAATAGCTTCGAAGTGGGAAAAATCAAACCGTAACCTATCAGCATCAACTAAAGAGCCTTTTTGTTTAACATGATCTCCGAGTGTTTTACGCAAAGCGGCATGTAATAAATGCGTAGCTGAATGATGTAATGCGATTGATTTTCGACGCACTTCATCAACGCGACATTGTACTGTTGAGTTTAATGTTAGCTTACCCGTACTAACATAGCCAACATGTAAAAATGCACCACCTGACTTCTTCGTATCAACGACCACAAATACACCACCTGAGAAGTATAACTCACCCAGATCACCGAGTTGACCACCAGCTTCTGCATAAAAACTCGTGCTTTGTAAAAGAACTTCTCCAGAATCACCGCTCTCAAGTGAATTTACAAATTTACCCTCTTTAATTAATTTGATAACAGACGAGGAAACTTGAAGCGTTTCATAGCCTAAAAATTCTGTATTTTCTTCTATTTTTAAAACATCGTTATAATTTTTACCGAAATTATGAGCTTGCAGAGCACGCGCTCGTTGTTGAGTCATTGCTATATCAAAGCCGTCTTGGTCGATTGTCACATCATGCTCACGCGCAATATCGGCGGTTAAATCTGCAGGAAATCCATAAGTATCGTAAAGTTTAAAAACAACCGCGCCAGTAAGAACTTTTCCTTGCATTTCATGCAATATGTTATCTAAAATTTGTAATCCACGATCTAGTGTTTTTTCAAATTGCTCTTCTTCTAAGCGCAATATTTTCTCAACAAATAGACGTTGTTGCAATAGTTCAGGGTAAGCATCTGCCATTTGTACAATCAGTTCTTCATAAATTTTATAGAAGAAGGTATTTTGTGCACCAAGTTTGTGTCCGTGTCGAACTGCACGGCGTATAATACGCCGCAAAACATAGCCTCGACCATCATTTGAGGGCATGACGCCATCACAAATTAAAAAGCCGCATGCACGGATATGATCTGCAACAACCCGCAATGATTTATCTTCTAAATTCGTTGCGCCAGTCACTTTTGCAACTTTCTTTATTAATGCTTTAAAGAGATCCGTATCATAATTTGAATGGCAATTTTGTAAAATAGCAGAAAGACGCTCAAGTCCCATTCCAGTATCGACAGAAGGCTTCGGAAGATTTTCTAATGTGCCATCATCATGACGATTATATTGCATAAAAACAAGATTCCAGATTTCAATATAACGATCTCCATCTTCTTCAGGTGTGCCTGGAGGGCCACCTTCAATATGTTCTCCATGATCATAAAATATTTCAGTACAAGGACCACAAGGCCCTGTATTACCCATTGACCAGAAATTATCTTTTTCGCCAATGCGAGAAAAACGATTAGGATCAATACCAATTTCTTTTAGCCAAATTGCTTCAGATTCACGATCTTTATCAAATACTGTTATCCAAAGCTTTTCTTTAGCGATGCCTAATTTAACCGTTAAAAATTCCCACGCAAATGAAATTGCATCACGCTTAAAATAATCACCAAAGCTAAAATTACCAAGCATTTCAAAGAAAGTGTGGTGACGTGCTGTGTAGCCAACATTATCAAGATCGTTATGTTTCCCCCCAGCACGAACACAACGCTGGCTTGTTACTGCACGGGTATAATTACGTTTTTCGTTGCCTAGAAAAGTATCTTTAAATTGATTCATACCCGCATTTATAAACAATAATGTCGGATCATTTTCAGGAACAAGCGAACTACTTGAGACTTTTTGATGACCGTTATTGATAAAGAAATCAATGAAATCCTGTCGTATTTGAGAGGTTGTTCTTATGCAACTCATCTACTTTTCCATGTGGATTTAGAAATAATAATATGAATATTCCTTAAAAATTGTTGGTTAAAATTTAAAATATTCGTTTGAATATTTTTGCAAAGGAAATATTATTTTAGCTTTAATTTCCAAGATAAATTGACTTATTTCGCTTGCGTCAAATTTTTAAATAGACTTCATGTTATTAATATAAAAGCAATAGATTATTATAATAGCATGCGCAGTATTAATTAGAAAATATTTAATTTGTAGATCAGCAAAAAAAACGCACATAGCGTCTTTATATTGGACATGTGGTGATAGATCAGATCATTAGTATTTAATGTTAATGACCCTGAAGAGCCTATAAATTTACTGATTAAAATACGCGCGTTAGACCTGTAAATTATCAAAAAAAAATTCGAAACTGTATTTTAGCCCTAAGAAACTGTATTTCAGCCCTAAATTAATGACATTTTGTTAATATTATCTGTAAACTTACTCAATGTAATGGACCTAGTTGTTCTCTTTTCGAATGTTCCGTACAGGCTGATCTTCTTTTCATAAAAAAGGATCCTTGCTCTACGGGACTTGGCCACCTGCACCAGTCAGGATCGTCATAAAATTAAAAATTATTGCGATAGTTGAGAAGAAAAGTTTTCATGTGAATCACCGAGAAGGCAATTTTAGGCAGGGCGTGATCATGCATCGTTCAAATATTAATCGCTCAATATCTCAGATCTGAATTTTGATTCCAATTCGCTTTTTGCATTTTCCCCCGCGACACTGTCTTTAAAAAGATTTTCTGTTATAAGATTTAATAAAGGCCTTCTAAATGTACATAAATTTCGTGCCCCATCTTGAGCATAAATTTGCCATTCATCCTCTCTAACTGTATCCTTTAAAAACCAGTGCTGACTATTTTCTATGCCAAGTGTCTTCTGAGATGACCCGACATATGTTTTACATTATCGGCAATATAAGTTAAATAATATGAAATTTTCTGCTGCTTTTCCCTTCAGTGTGCACATGTGAGTTACCTCAATAACCGCCTTTTGCCTTCCCAAGCTGAATTTTTTCTGTCTAATTTGATAGCTGAACAAGGCGTAGGAACGCCCATTTATTCGTTAATGCTATTCATCAATATCACTGTGAATCTCTATTTTAGGTGGTGTATCTCGAGGTCCATTGTGAAAGTAAATTATTGTTTCTTCGGTAATAATTTTTGGGTGTCTTTTATTTGAAGAGCGTAATCAGCCTCTGCTTCACAGATTATTTTATCTGTTTCTTGTTGACAATGCATTGCATCGGCTGTCATTACTGAATTTTTTACATTTAACTTTTTAAGATGCTCTGCATCATTGGCATTTCATTTTTTTGCTTTGTTTCTTGTTGATAAATAATTAAGCTGTTAGCAACACCCATTCGGTTATATATTGAAGTGCATTAATAATATCGCCATGCTCTAATCACTTTCCAGTAAAGGTGATAAGCTCTTTAGCATTGCGGCTTGTAAAACCATCTGACCACGCAAAAAAATAAGAAATAACACTTTTTGATTTTATACCTCTTGTAATACCGCCTATTAACTGTCTTGTCGGTATTCCACTTGAAAATTATCGATGATCTATTAACCAGTCTAACTGTGGTCCAGCCAAGATTTGAATACTCCTCAAGCCTTTTGCGGCACATAAAACTGCTCACTTGGTTAAAAATAATATCTGTATGATCATAGTGTTTATTTGCATCTGAACGGTTAACTTCACTCTTTTTTGCTCCTATAAAAAATGTCATATTTAGGAATTTTATACGTTATTAGAGTGTAAAATAATTTGATAACAAGCGGACTTAAAAGTCAAACGCAAGAAGATCCGACCCTGCATTTTAGGTATATACCCATCATCAATCAAAGTGCACCAATTTAGTTTAATTGAAATTAAAAATTTGAACGTTGTCATTGGTCCTACTCGGCATGCCCAATGTAAGGTAATATATCATTGATAAACTGATCAATGCTTTGCATGAAGATTTAAGCCGAGTAAGAGGAATGAATGCTTCTGAAAACATGTCTATACCAAGGCATTTTGTACTTAATTTATTACGGTCGGAAGGAAGTTTTAAAAAGAAGTAAAAGCGTAACGATTCAAAGCAACATTAGATACTGGCTAGACATAAGAAGCTTTCAAACTTGTTTTTAACCACTCATGATCTTGCCCGCTAATGAATGATAAGGGTGTGCTTTGCAGTCATCATTTGTTATAATAAGCAATTTGATTGCGATTAATAAGCATCTGTTTAACGCCTAGCTAAAAGATAAGGTAGAGATTTTGTGCCATTACTCTTTGACAGTTTAATATCTACATTATTGTAGAAAACTATGAACTCATCTGCATACGCACCCACATATGCTAAAATAAATGTATAAATCCTATGCAGATCATAATCAATATTAAACTTTTAAAACCAAAACGAGAAAAATTCTCTTTCATGTTCTCTGGATTGTGTATTCTAGGAATAAGCACATGGTCTATTTCACTTGAAATTAAACTGCAATTTTTAATGATAGTCTTAATTTTTTTCATCAGGTAAAAAATTTATTGTTACTAGTATGTTTTCTAGTACGATAAGATCATATAAATTATGACCTAATTTATCGGTAACTTCCGAGGGATCAGCAGTACAAATATCCATTACTACAGTAGGTGAACAAATAGGGTTTATATCAACGGTTGTACAATGAGCATGTGTATGGAAGGCAATTGGGTAGCGTAATTGATCTTTAGCAAATTTTATATTTAGACCATATACCTTTTCGACCGTTTTTCCACACCCTATTACAATTGTTCTCATAAACTATTTACCTTTATATACCACGTTAGCGAAAAACTATGCTGTGTGAAAATTTAAACTAAGGAGAAACAGCACGTTTTTGTCCTAATAAATCCACGTTTAACGAAAATACTATTACTACCCACTCGCAAAAATCTAAAATAAGCGCAGTTTAATTTAGACAACGTTTTATAGGATGTTACCTCATGTTGCACCTGATTCTGATGATCTAGTTCGTGTCTGATGTTACATTTCGAGGTTGGATTGGTAGATATTCTTATTTAACAATGCCTTATGTATAATTAAAGAATGTTTATTTTGTAGTAAAACAACTGCTCAATAATTAAACTATCACAACTCTTATTTGTTTACACCCTTATTTTGTTAAAAGTTGATAACCAACTTCTTCTTATCAGGCAAGCTATGCTGGAATTGATTGCTCGCTTAGTTACGCTCAAAGCCATTTTAAATACGTGCTGTAAGCAATACCTTCGCCAATTTTGATTTAAGCTAAAAATAGAGCCTTATCTCCATTTAAATCAATAACTTACAGGTAGAAAGATTTGCCAGAATGGGTTAACTTTCATTTTGGCGAAGGTATTGGTAAGATGTACAAGTAATATAAATAGACAAGAGATCATTGATGACTTTAATACGTTGACAGAACTCTTTAGCCGTTGCAAAAAATTTGTTATTTCTAGCGTATTCGTTAATTACCTTCCACAGCCGTTTAATTTGATTTAAATTGGGGCTATATGGCGGTAATTAGTGTAGTTTAATGGCATGTTTTCGGTCTTCTTTTACTAGCAATTTACGCCGATGATATCCAGCGCCATCAAGTAGCAAATTAATGGGTTTATCTGTTTGAGATTGTTCATTTATTAGCTTAAAAAATCAATGATCGACTGACCATTAACCGTTGCATATTGTTTTGTTATTGCATTTTCTAGATCCCCCAACGCAATCGCTTCAATAATGTTCAAGCGTATACGACTGCCTATTGTTGCTATTGGTTTATCGATTCCAGTTGGAACCAACCGTAGCTCACTTTTGTTGTCTATGTAGGATGCGATGCATCCATAAATAATATGCCTTCATCACAGGATACACTTGGTTTTAGCTATTTATATTCTTCGATAAATTGTGCTTGTTTATCTTGATCGAACTTGTGTGGTACACCTTTAAGTTTCTTATAACTGAAATTGTTTCGATGCAACCATTTTTGTAGTCAAGATCTTGAATATTCAATTGAAAAAGTTGTTTTTATATATTCACAGATATCGCTTATACTGGAGGAAGTAACGTCTGTTGAATGAGCTATTACCAATTCAGTTTGAATACTATTTAATAGACTTTTTAATCCATGATGATTTGAGTTCGTCTTTTTGCGTTGAAGAATACTCATAAAGGTGGGATGAATACAGCTTTTGTGTGTCCTTAGCGCCTGAGAAATCATTTCCTCAGACCAGTCTTCAGCAGTGAGTAAAATAGCTTTTAATCGATCGCACTCTCGTTTATCACGTAACATTTTGTGCTGTGATTCAAGTCTTATTTTTTCTAAATGTGATAATAATATTTCCATGATGTAATCATGATCTTTTTGAAAATAATTTCAAGTGTTTTTTTCTAATTGATATTCATTATCAAAGATCACGGGTATATATACTCCTCCTATTTCAAGATGAAAAGTCAGCAAAGAAAATTTTGCCAAGATACTATGCATAAATTTTACCAAAATACTTTGCATAAAATTGAATCCTAGTCGTTCTAGGTAGAAATTTTAGAACAACGTAGATTGGGTACGATTTGTCTTGCATTACGGCGCATCAGCTTGACATCAAGTTCTTCGTTACAACATTCGTAAAGAAAATATCTAATAAATGCATATTCTACGTTTACCTTATAACCGACCTAAAGCCTGACAAAGAATCTTTAAGTAATATGGGTATAATCAAATGGGTATAATAATATTACCAAGATTGAGGAAGAAGGCTTTGCACTAAATTTATTCTGGCTTGTGATTCGAGTTGTTGAAAACTTGTTTGAATTGAAGGATCGTTGGCATCGATTCCTGCATCTTTAAAATATTTTACAATCAGCTCAAAGAAGTCATAACTTTCAGTTGAATTTTTAAGTGCACGATAGATTAAATCTGCTCGAAAGGAGCCGAAACTTCGTGCGTGTGTCGTTGGGAATGGCTGGCGTTGTTCAAAGTGGATGTTAGGTGGCTGCGCACCTGTTCCGACACCTGGTATGTGGCGCATTGCCATGTATGGAATTTTATCATGGAAATTGTTTACTCCGTGCAGTTGCTGATATTTTTTAAGTTCGTATACCACGTTGTGGGCTACTGTAATGTTTTTTGTATATATAATAATTTTATCAGACAAATTTTCTAGTCTGAATTTTACAGATCTAACTCCTTCAATTTTTTTAATTATATTAAAAACAACATATTTCAATACTTGGATGCATTTATTAGCCGACACGTTGATATACACGTGATGCATTACATTGAACGTTGCGCGAGTAGATAAACGGATGTTCGCGGTTTGCATCACGATCAAGTGATAATTTTCTATGCTCATATGATTGCGTTCTGCATCTCTTGAGATTGCAAATATCAACCGAGGGCATGTGATAGGCATCTTGTGCTTTATATAGTTATAACGAGCATTAACCATGGTGGTATAGCTAATAGATTCTAAATCTTGAATTTTGATTTTCAAACCTGATTCTTTGGCTAACATACCAATACAAGCAAAATAATGCGAAAGAACCGAGGAGTTTGGCAGTATTTCATGGTCTGTTCCTGTTCCTGTTATTGAAGAGTAAAGCTTATATATATCAAAGGGTTTTTTAATCGTTCGACGTGTCTCCCATACTTTAAAGGATAAATTGAGTAAAGATCCTGAAAGTGGGATTTCAGTTAATGGTCTAGAGCCCAAGGTATATCGTCTTCGCTTTATTGGCATTTTTGTCTTCTTGTTTATATTTTACGGTTATTATGACAATATATCTTATAAATTCAAGGAAATGCTCTATTTTATAGTAATTTAATTTAATTTAATTTAATTTAATTTAAAGACTCTACTGTTCAATCAAAATATGTATAGTGGTTTAATAATTTTGCAAGGTTTGATAGCCTCTTAAATTAATTAGACAGGAATTCACCATGACAGATAAAATCCGTAAAGAGCGAGCCAATTTCACTGCAGATCAAAAGCTACAATACGCTAAGTTAATGACTGAAGAAGGCTACACTAGCAAGCAAATAATGGAAATATCAGGTGCAGGGCTAACTGCAGTGAGCCGTTGTAAAAAACAACATTTATCAGAACAAATTGGTGAAACAAATAAAACAAAAACTGCATTAGACCCTCAATTAAGACGAATTCAACAATTAGAGTTACAGCTAAAAGAAGCTAAAGAGGACAATGATATATTAAAAAAGGTGAATTCATCTATGAATATTCAAAGGGTTTTTAGCCTATTTAATGCACCTCTTTCAAGTTATTACAAAGCGCTTGAAGAGCACGTTAGTAATCCTAATACAGATAGAATTATCACGATAATGCAGGCTTTACATGCAGAGCATATTCATTGCTTAGGGCGCAGGCGAATGCATAAAGAGCTCATAAAAGAAGGCTTTACAATCGGGACATTTAAAGTGGCTGGATTGATGAAAGATGCAGGGATTATCGCAAAGATCCCTAAAAAGCCTTCATTATTATCCAGCTTGCAATGAGAAGCCTAATATAGCGAATATTCTAAAAAGAAAATTTAATCCGGTCACCATTAACACACATTGGGTTGGCGATATTACTTACATTAGAAACTACCAAGATTGGAGTTACCTTGCCGCTGTTTTAGATCTTCATACGAGGGAAATTGTTGGTTATGCTTTATCAAAAAAGCCAGACG
>JAGLDN010000093.1 GCA_023145575.1 Psychromonas sp. | reverse complement strand
ATCTTCACCCATTCCAACATCAAGCTTCCAACGTAAGCTATTTTCAATCGACCAATGATCTCTGGTTGCATTTAAAAAATGTTCACTTGTTAGCTCTGATGAGCTGATGTAATACTTACTTGAACAGGTGGTTTCTTTTCCTGTTTGCTTTCGAATGATAGCGTATATCCAATGCTTTTTAGCCCTGGCCACTCAAAAGCTAAATCTTCGATTTCGCTGGTATTTAGTGAGATTAGACCATGGCGATCTTCTATCCTTCCATGCCCGTTATCATCCATAGTGAAAACATCTGAAGACTTTTCTTCCAAACGCGTTGCATTAAATACATTTTTTAATGCTACATGAAGCCGGCCTTGATTGCCTTTTATTACGAGTAAATAATCACCACCTTTATCAATTATTTTCTGCGCTATTTTTGTTTGGCATCCCTTTGCATCAATGGTTATAAGGCAACCTCTAATATCTAACAAATCCAGTAATTTAGGGATCGCTGTGATTTCATATGATTTTATATCAGTTGTAACTTGCCTTAACGAAACAGAATGCTTAGCGCAAAATGCACGAACAACGTGCACCATTCCAGTTTTTCCATCTTTATCTGTTATTTCAGTAAATGAACCTCTTAAACTTTTACCATCAATTGCAATTACATCTCCGTGAATGAACTCGCAACATTCAGACATCCAGTTGGCAAAGTTAAGTTGAAACTCTTTTGGATCAAGCAAGCTCATAACTCGTGCAATTGTATCGTGGGTTGGCATTCCTTTTATAAAAGGCAGGTATTTTCGAAGCCAAATGAGTTTATCTAATCCAAAATCTTCAATTTCTTCCCATGTATCTGCACCAGAAATAACTGCTGTAATAATTAAAAAAAGGATATCTAGGAGTTTATGTTTCACTTTCCCTTGTTGTTTGGGATCTGAAACAAGTGATAAGTTTTTAAAGAGTGGTTCACTGAGGATCTTTGACTTCTTCTTGGCTATAAAAAGAAGTAAATGATCATAGGTAATGTCGATCTGCAAGCCGATCTTTTTTTAAACAAAGATCGTGAGAGGTATATCACAAACTAGGTGGCAAAAAGCTTGATAAATAAACGCTTTTCGTAATCTCGCCCTGCATATTAAAGTTACAAACTCAGAGGTATATTCGATGATAACAATGTTGCAACCTATTGTGAATTTCAGTTAATACCAGACGTGACTTATTAAGGAGCATGAAATTATAACATATTATCTTTGCTAGCTATCCTCTACAAATACTTCAAAATACAGCATGCTTATGTCATTTTTTTGTTGATTTACCAAACATTCAGCACCAAACGCAGAAATTTCATGTATAAAAAAACATTCTTAATTTTTATTTTGCACGCGAGTACGCTTAAAAAATAGTTCAATAGGCAATTAAAGGAAATTAAAGGAAATTAAAGGAAATTATTTTCTTCTATTTTGACTAAAAAAACATATTTGGTAAGAAATGGTGTTTAAACCTAAAAAAATAAATAAGGCTATAATGTTATTAAAAATCACGTCTTTTTTAAATTAGACATTCAAATTTACTGTAAACTTTCCTCTATTTTCTCTTTTAACTTTTGACCTGATTTAAACCTAACGATGCGTCGAGCAGAAATAGAAACATCTTCTCCTGTTTTTGGATTACGCCCAGGTCTCTCTCGCTTGTTTTTTAAATCAAATCCACCAAAGCCAGTAATTTTAACTGCTTCACCATTTGCAAGGCTTGCCTTGATCTCTTCGAAAAAAAATTCAACAAATTGTTTTGCATCGCGTTTACTCAGTCCAATTGTTTCTGATAAATGTAAGGCTACTTTTGCTTTCGTTAGCGTCATAAAATTAACCCCTCAAGGATGCATTAAACTTCACAGAAACTGCTTCAACAATTGCTCTAACATTCGTTGCAATTTCGTGCTCTTCCATTGTACGCGTAGCATTTTGTAGTACTAACCCAAATGCTAAGCTCTTTTGACCTTCTTTGACATCATCACTATGGTATACGTCAAACAATTTTAAACCAACCAATTGAGAACCAGCAATTTTTTTGATAAATTTTAATATTATACCAGATTTTATTTTTTTATCAACAACAAAAGCAAGATCTCTGTGATTAGCTGGAAATTTAGAAAGATCCTTCACCTTCGGTAGTGATCTCGTTGTAATTTTCTCTAACACTAGTTCAAAAATCAGTGTTGTATATTTCAATGAAAACGTTTTTTGCAAAATTGGGTGTAAGGTACCTATGAGCCCAATTTTTTCGTTATTACGATAAATACCCGCCGATTGACCTGGATGTAATGCACTATGTATTTCATCTCTAAATTCGAAGCTTTCAGTATCAGCACACAAATCAAACACAGCTTCTAAATCGGCTTTTAAATCAAAAAAATCAACTAAACGATTTTCAATATTCCAATGGTTATCATTTAAGTTACCCGTTATCACACCAGATAACATTGCTTGCTGACGAATACCATCTTGCACATCTGAATCTTTAATGAAACGAAGTCCCGTTTCAAACAACCGAACACGGGATTGTTGGCGTTTTTGATTATTAGAAACACATTCTAGTAGACCTGTCCATAAACTGATCCGCATTGCAGACATCTCTTTAGAAATTGGATTTGGTAAAATAAGTGCATCTGCTTCTGGGTGTAATTCTAATTGTTTATCAGGATCAACAAAACTATAAGTAATGGCTTCTTGATATTCACGATTAACTAATACATCGCGAATTGTCGATAACTTTAGCCGTGTTTCAGTATGCATTAGCGTATTTAAAGAAGCAAAAGACGCTTCGTTTGGAATATTGTTATAACCGTAAACACGCGCAACTTCTTCAATTAAATCTTCTTCAATTTTCATATCAAAACGATAAGTTGGCGCAAGAACACTCCAGCCAGTATGGGTTGTCTTAACAATACAACCAAGTAACGTTAGAATTTTTATAACGCGTTCAGTCTCAATTGAAATGCCGATTAGGCGATCTAATTTATCGCGTGTTAATACAATATTTGCTTGTGTTGGCAAATACGTTTCATTCAAAGTTTGTGTTATTTCGCCCGCTTGACCGCCGCAAATTTCAACTAATAACTGCGTCGCACGCTCCATTGCTTTTTTTTGTAAAAAAGGATCAACACCACGTTCATACCGATGTGATGCATCAGTATGCAACCCATAACTACGCGCACGCCCTGCAATTGCAAGCGGGGCAAAGAATGCACTTTCAAGAAAAATATCCGTTGTGCCTGTTTGTACACCAGATACTTTCCCACCAAAAATTCCCGCCATTGCTAATACTTTACTTTGATCGGCAATCACTAATGTATTAGCATTTAATTTAACTTCTTTGTTATCAAGTAACGTCAATGTTTCATCTTGAACTGCAAAACGAACGTCAATCGTTCCATCGAGTTTTGATAAATCAAATGCATGCATCGGATGCCCAAACTCTAATAATACATATTGTGTAATATCAACAACCGCATCGACACTGCGTACGCCACAACGACGTAGCTTTTCTATCATCCAAAGTGGCGTTGTTGCCGCTTGATTAATACCTCGAATAACGCGACCTAAATAACGACAACATGCTTCTGGCGCGAGTAAATTAATGACCAGCTCATCTTCAATTAAAGGGACTACATTTTGCCATTTTGGTTCAGTTACTTGCATAGCATTTAAAACGCCTACCTCACGCGCGAGCCCTGAAATACCAAGGCAATCCGCGCGGTTTGCTGTTAAATCAACGTCAATCATCAGATCATCAAGATTTAAATATTCACGAATTGATTGACCAATCGGCGCATCAAGTGGCAATTCAAAAATACCCTCAGAACTTATCTCCAAGCCCATTTCAGATCCACTACAAAGCATACCAAATGAAGGTTGTCCGCGTAGTTTTGCTTTTTTTATTTTAAAATCACCAGGTAATACAGCACCAAGCATTGCAACAGCAACCTTAAGCCCTAAACGACAATTTTTTGCTCCACAAACAATATCGATTAATGTTGCTTGACCAACATTAATTTTTGTTACTTGCAATTTATCTGCTTCAGGATGTTGGGCACATTCAACCACTTCACCAACAATAACATTGGTAAACTCACCAGCAACTGAATCAGCATTATTCACTTCCAGACCCGCCATGGTCATTTGATCTTGTAATTCTTCAGATGTAATTCTAGGGTTAACCCATTCACGCAGCCATGATTCACTAAATTTCATTTTTTAACTCTTACTTAAATTGCTTAAGAAAACGAAGATCATTTTCAAAAAAAGAACGTAAATCGTTCACACCATACCGTAGCATTGTTAAACGTTCAACACCCATTCCGAATGCAAAACCAGAATATTTTTCTGGATCTATACGCATTGAACGCAATACATTTGGATGAATCATGCCGCAACCTAAGACTTCTAACCACCCATTTTTTCCTTTGATATCTACTTCTGCCGATGGCTCCGTAAACGGAAAATAAGATGGACGAAAACGGACTTCTAAATCATCTTCAAAAAAATTATGCAAGAAATCATGCACAATGCCTTTTAGTTGGCTAAAGCTTACATTTTCTGCAATCATTAAACCTTCAACTTGATGGAACATTGGTGTATGCGTTTGATCATAATCGTTACGATAAACACGCCCAGGTGAAATAATTCTTACAGGTGGATCTTGTTTTTCCATTGTACGAATTTGAACACCTGATGTTTGTGTACGTAACACTAATTCTGGATTGAAGTAAAACGTATCATGATCAGCTCGTGCTGGGTGATGTTCTGGAATATTTAATGCATCAAAGTTATGGTAACAATCTTCAATTTCAGGGCCATCTTTTACTGCAAAACCTAATGCCCCAAAAAAATCCGTTATGCGATCAATCGTACGTGTTACAGGATGCACCGTACCAAGCATCGCACCACGCCCAGGCAAAGTGACATCAATTGTCTCTAAAGCCAACTTTGCATTTAACGCATCAGTTTCAAACGTTTTCTTACGCGTGATAAGTATCGTTTGAATCGCTTGTTTGGCTTTATTAATTGCTTTACCTGCAACAGGTTTTTCAGCCGCTAGTAACTTAGCCAAACCTTTTATTTTCTCAGTCATTAGCCCTTTTTTGCCAAGGTATTGCAGCCTTATCTGCTCAAGTTCATTGCAATCTACGGCGTTTTCGATCTGTTGTTGCGCATTTGCAACGCAATCATCAAGGTTGAGCATTAATTTACCTGCCTGAGAGTTTAAAAAAAATTAAAAAATTAAAAATTAAAAAATTAAAAAATTAAAAAATTATTTTACGCATTTATTTGACATTTTTCTAGTAAAAAATGCTTATTTAACATAATTTATGGCTATATACCCATGTGGCGCAATGGTGCTTTATCTAGCATTGCACCTTTCACCCTCCTAGGTATATGTCGGATAAAGCATTTTTCAGTCACATAATATAGAGATACATAATTATTTAATTTTACAACTTTCAATTAAATCCAAATTATCATCTTTTGCCTTTGTTTTAACGCCATAAAAACCAAGCAAAGTATGGAAAAAATTATCATGCGACAATCCAGTCTTAGTAGCCTTTGCTTTGGCTATTAAACATGTCTTTTTAATACCTTTGGCCTGCGCGTATTGATCAGGCATCCATAATAACCAAGGTACGCGTCTTTGATATATAGGGGCTATGACATAGGGACTACCATGTAAATAGAAGCCGTTTTCGCCTAATGATTCACCATGATCGGAAAGATATATTAAAGCCACATTATATTGATGTTGATATTTTTTAAGTAGTTCAATTGATTTAGCTAAAATATAATCGGTATAAACTAAAGTATTGTCGTATACGTTCACCAATTCTTTATCACTACATTTCTCAATATCACTTCGATCACACGATGGCGTAAATTTTTCCATTTTAGGTGGGTACCGTAGCCAATAAGTAGGACCGTGGCTTCCCTTAATATGCAAGGCAATTAATTTATTTTTGTTATTTGACTTAATATAATCATCCAGCCCTTTTAATAAAATTTCATCATAGCAACCACCCTTTTTACATAACTCGGGGTTATCCTTAATTGCAAGCGGCACGGATTTAACGTGTTTATCAACGCCTTTAGAGCCGCCATCATTATCTTTCCAAATAACATCAACACCAGCATAAGTTAGCAAGTCGAGAACATTATCCTGCGTATTAGCTCGCGCCTTATAATAGCTATCTCGGGGCATATTAGAAAACATACAAGGCACTGAAACAGCTGTTTCAGTGCCGCATGATGCAACATTTTGAAAAGCAATGAGACCTAATTTTTTAGTATAAGGCGTGGTGTTTCTCGAATAGCCATTATAGGTACTATTTTGAGCCCGAGCAGTCTCTCCTAAAATTAAAATCATCAATATTGGTTTGTTATTTTTGGCGGCGATAAGCTTTGAATCTTTGCCAATAACAAGATAATCCAATTTTTTAGTAAAATATTTTTTATGTAAATATTTAACCGAATTGAATAAATAGGCGGGATTGATCATTTTCTTTAAATAAGAGTTATTTCGCGCAATCGATGCATAGCTTTTATAATAAAATGTTGCTAGCAATAGCATACCTAACACTGCAATTACGATTATAAATCCACGTTGTAATAATGCTCTTAATATTGTTTTTGTGGGTTTTATTTTAACATAAAAAATTAAACAGGCTGGAATAATGCCCGTGACAGTAAAATAAAGCACCAAACTTGAATTAATATAACTAGTAGCCTCCCCTGGATTGGTTTCAAAAATATTTTCTACCATGGTAGAGTCAAACATGACGTTATATTTCAATGCCGCATATAAAGCCAGTGATGAGGCCAATGTTAAAAAAATAATAAACGGCTTAAAAATATAAGGAATTGATAATAAGGTAAAAATAATAATAAAAGCAAAAATCAACACAAAGGGTGATGACAGTGTAAAAAGAGTGCCACTGTTGATTGATAAATCATAAAACCGACTAGCAAGTGGGTAATTAAGAACGAAAGTATAATATAAAGAAAGTATTATAATATATAAGGGAATACCTACTGCTGGTCGAATTGATTTTGTCATATAAACTGCCTTTTTTTACGATGTATGATACTAATGACGCAAATTAATTTAGTGCAAATATAAATTATACCAACATAAAATAAGTTAATAACAATTATAGATCTTAGTTTTTTATTAACTGATGTTACGCAGTTGAGACCTGCACAAGGCGTAGGGCTTCAATTGCTGCT
>JAGLDN010000092.1 GCA_023145575.1 Psychromonas sp. | reverse complement strand
ATTATTTTCTGCGCTATTTTTGTTTGGCATCCCATTGCATCAATGGTTATAAGGCAACCTCTAATATCTAACAAATCCAGTAATTTAGGGATCGACGTGATTTCATTTGATTTTATATCTGTTGTAACCTGCCCTAATGAAACAGAATGCTTAGCGCAGAACGCACTAACAACGTGCACCATTCCAGTTTTTCCATCTTTATCTGTTATTTCAGTAAATGAACCTCTTAAACTTTTACCATCAATTGTAATTACATCTCCGTGAATTAACTCACAACATTCAGACATCCAGTTGGCAAAGTTAAGTTGAAACTCTTTTAGGTCAAGCAAGCCCATAACTCGTGCAATTGTATCGTGGGTTGGCATTCCTTTTTTAAAAGCAGGTATTTTTGAAGCCAAATGAGTTTATCTAATCCAAAATCTTCAATTTCTTCCCATGTGTCTGCACCAGAAATAACTGCTGTGATAATTAAAAAAAGAATATCTAGGAGTTTATGTTTCACTTTCCCTTGTTGTCTGGGATCTGAAACAAGTGATAAGTTTTTAAAGAGTGGTTCACTGAGGATCTTTGACTTCTTCTTGGCTATAAAAAGAAGTATATGATCATAGGTAATGTCGATCTGCAAGCCGATCTTTTTTTAAACAAAGATCGTGAGAGGTATATCACAAACTAGGTGGCAAAAAGCTTGATAAATAAACGTTTTCGTAATCTCGCCCTGCATTTCACTTATAATTAGACTTAATTTAAAAAAGCGATGAACGCTGTTTTTTTGATAAATTCTATAGCCTCATTAGATGGATCAATCTTTTTCAATATGCTCTATGCTATAATGAAAGTAAAAATGTCATCAAAAAGGTGAAATATAATGTACATTGACAGCAGCTTCTCTGAGGCTCTACTTCAGCGCATCAGTTGCAAAACAAAAATAGCTTTATTGGTCATTGACGAAGAAAACGCCGCCGCACCAGAGGAAAAATCATTCAAAGCAGGTCACCTAGCGAGAATTTCTAACGTAACGGCATGCCAACAAAAGATTTTGATTTATATGCAGTTAATGAATTGCAGTATCTGGTCAATTTCCCACAGAATGAGATCACCCAGATCTAATGAGCCGTTTGACGTCACTCGAACAGCACTTAAGGCGCTCTACAATGGGCGTCAAAATAGTATTCGAAAGCCCTATTTTAATGCTTTCTATCAAACTGAACTACATGATGCTTTGCAATGCCGTGGCATTACCCATCTTGTGATCATGGGATGGGCAGCCAATGAATGTGTTCGCAAAACTGTTGGTTTTGGTTGTTTCTCTACTGGCAGTGATCCTTGTGGTGCTCTGCACTTAGGGTATACCGTAATGACTTGCGATCAACTTCTACACGAAGGCCCTTCCAACTGGGGTAATGTAAATCCACAGAATTATCCTACGCTTGAATTTTACAGCAAGTTTTAGTTAACCTGAGCTTGGGTTAATTAACATCATCCATTAATTCTACCAATCACCAAAGATAATCGTTGCTAGGAGAAGAAGTGGTAGGTGCCTTCCTATGCTAAAAGTAAAGTCTCACATCAAATAAAAGGTAAAAATTAAGTGAAGTTGCTATCAGTTATTGACTTTACTGTTTTATACCCATAAAAAAGTCGTTAATAAGCATCTTGAATTAGTAATATGGCGGTGACGGAGAGATTCGAACTCTCGAACGGTTGCCCGTTACACACTTTCCAGGCGTGCTCCTTCAGCCACTCGGACACGTCACCCATAACTTTATTAATTAATCGCATAATATGGAAGTCCATTCATTAAATCAACTGTTAATAGCAATTTGTTTCAATAATCTTTCAATCTTATTCGACGAGTTGTTCTTTCGTGTTCAATTATCGGTAAACAAGCAAGATTTAATGTGAGGTATTCCGCAAATTGTTCTGTCATTAACAGAAAATATACAATTTTTTTGCTGCAATAGGGCTGCTCATTGACAGCCCAGCTGACATGATTTGTTCAGTCTCAACAAGACTAGGTCGCTTTGCTTGTTGTTAACACAGTACGCGGTAAACAAGATCTGCCCCGATCCAGATAATACTAGCGCTAGCGATACGTAAGCAAATTGCTTTTGCAACAACCGTAATACCTCAGCATGCGCTTGTGTAATAGAAGCGAAATTAAAGCAACACGGGCTTGTTTTCAGAATAAGTTGAGCGGAAAGCCGTAAGGCAAGGATACTTGCACCAATCAACAAAGTTAAAAGATTAGACTGAGAACATTCGTTAAGCATTAAACTCTTTATTTTAAATCGCCCTTTGGTGATTAACTACGTTCATCATCGATGATGGTGAAATTTATGCCTGGTATTTTAGTACAATTTCCGATATTAATTGTCATATTAAAGTAGTATAGGAATAAATCTTTACATTGGATAAAATTGGATGATCTGGCAATCTTTTTCAATGCGATGATCCCCCTGATTAAATATTGGTGTGTCATGAGTGCAATCATTATTACCATTATTCCAATCATAATCAGCCGATGCTCTATGACAAACATCTCTGTCTTCAACCACTGAAGATATTAATTTCCAGCTTTGAACCCACAATAAACTACCCCATGCTGGATTGGAACAACAAGCATATGCAGTTTTATTCGGGCGAGGGCAGTTGGCTGCTTGAACAGATTTAAAAGATTTAACAGATTGAGGAGAATTAGCATCATTAGCATCATTA
>JAGLDN010000091.1 GCA_023145575.1 Psychromonas sp. | reverse complement strand
TTAGCTGCATTAGCTGCATTAGCTGTATTAGTAATTAATATAAATAACAAACTTACAATAAATTTTTTCATTCTTATCACCTTGATAAAATACTCAGTTACACTTTGCAATCGTGCGCCTTGAGCTACTCGAACACGTTATGCATAACTTTATTTTTGCAACACATCATATTGAGAAAGATTGAGTAAATCAACTATAAATACCAATTTTATCAATAATCTTTCAATCTTATTCGACGTGTTGCTCTTTCGGATTTAATTATTGTGCAGATTCAACCACCAAATGCATCATCGTCATGCCGCTTGTGCTAGCATATGTTTCATCATTATTTCGAATGGTGTTTGGTATAATATGACTTTTCATAACCTATTATGCTAACTGAATTAAATTGCTACGAAAAGCTTCATCACAGATCAGTTTAAAATCTGTTGATGATAGTTACTTGTTCAGGTTTGTCGGGATCCTCTTTACCGAGAGCTTCAAAAGCCTTGACATCGCGTGATTTTTTATTGCTTACGCATATCAATAAATGATTGATATGTACAATGATCCTGAAATTACTCATTCATTATATAGGCACGCTCTGCTATATATTGTATGACTTTCGGATGATTGTCTCCGAACTATAATTCTGTAATATCAGTATAAAGAGCTAATTCCATGCATACCATGTTTGTTTACAAGTTTTACAACCTCTAGAGCTTCATTTGCTGTGCGTCTTATTAAACTTTTTCATTGTTATTTAATTCATTAGTAAGATGAACATGCTTATCATTCAACAAGCCGTTTTCATATTTTATATTGTGTAACGTAAATTAATATTCTAGGTACCAAAACCGGTCAAGTTATTGTTGCTGATCGGTCAAGCTAATTGCTGTTAAATAAAGCACCAACCTATAAGCGAGTGACGTAAAAGTGGTAATTAAGTAAGGGAAATAGTAGTAAGGTCCAGACATAAAATTCAAGTGTTGTTATTCTGCATAGACATTTTAT
Source organism: Psychromonas sp. (assembly GCA_023145575.1). Lineage (GTDB taxonomy): Bacteria > Pseudomonadota > Gammaproteobacteria > Enterobacterales > Psychromonadaceae > Psychromonas. The sequence goes on along the minus strand of JAGLDN010000091.1, from coordinate 4,303 downwards.
AACAAAGCAGGTTGGTACTCGTTGCCTTGCCCTGCGGGGCACAAGCTAGTTAATTAAAACAAGACACAATATAGTGCCTATCAACGATTAATGGCGTTTGCCATTTACCTGCCTAATTAACAAAATAATGTTAATTATTATAATGTTATTTACGGCTCGATTATTGTAACGCAGTACTGGTTTTCAAGCGGGTGCCCCGCCGGTCAAGGATAGAAAGCAAGCCTTACGCTCAACATTCGATTGATAATAACTATTTTTTAATGTTATGCCTTGTCGAGGATCCAGGCTAAAAGCTGACAACGCATCTTAAGATTGTATCATTTTTTTTGTCTGCGGTGGATTACCCTTTTTTAATAGATTAGTTTTCAAAATAATAGCGGGATGCTATTATGTGTGAGTTAATGAAATAGAGTCAAAACAATGTTTCGTAAGGTGATAAATGTCAGTGGTGTATGTTTTTCGTAGTTATGGGAGTCAACTTAAAGGAGCTACAGCCAAATATTAATTTTAAACTTACTTTATAGCTTTAATTTTATATTTTTGTATTATGTAATTTCTACTAGGATCGTATTGATTATTTTACCTAACTTTAACATGGATATAGGAAGTTACTTGTAGAAATGTTATGAAGTAAGATGAAAAAGATCTCATTTTGAAATCAATCAGAAGCAGCTAAAAAATGATTGACTTCGGATTGAAAACTTATATGATAATAGGATCAAACATAATGATGACTGGTATTTATGTAAGAGACTTAAGTGATAAGAAAAGGAATTACAATTATAATTTTCATTGGGATGGGGATAGTTACACAGTAGATCAGCTACTAAAAGAAGCCCCTTGTTTTGCACGCTTTACTAACCTCGATGAGCCAATAAAGGAGATGATTGTCGTTCGCTGTGATCTACGAATGTTAGGGCACTGGGAGACTTATTTTCGTACAGTGACAGATGTATATATTAAAGTGGATCTCGTCCAAAACTGTTATAGGTTGATTTATGATGCAGTGCTACCCGAAAATTTTGGCTTGCTCTTAGAACGGTTTAAGTTGAGATCTTTTTGTACATTCAGAGATTTATTTACTATCCTTCTTGATGTCGCTAGCATAAATGGCCCCTGGTACCAGGTCACTACCGTAGACAAATATGATTGCCATGAATTCGTTATAGTGTTTATGAAAAGATTTGGCAGGTCAAACTCAGAAATTTTACCGTATGAGTTATGTAATACGGTCCTTAGGGATAGGCCTCCTCTTATTACAGAATATGGTTTAGATCTGGAATCTTTCCGTCTGGAGTACCTACATTACTATTAGTGGGAGTAGCGTTTTGTCTGATATTTTGAAAGGCATTATTGTTGAGCACGAGATGGCTAATATTATAAAAGATATTTAACTTCGCCTCATACCTGAACTTCATTGAGTTTCAGGTTATCTTTGTGTAATTATTCTTCTCTCGAATAACGAACAACCACACGGCAAGTACATTATTTTTTATTTACCCTTGTGATGGGTATATACCAATAAAATGCGAGTGAAAATAGATAAAAGCGCAGGTTGGCGGCAATTCAGTAAACGCCTAGATTACATTGATCCTGTATTTGGTAATACCGCTGTAAATAAAGGCATAAATAAATTCACGCTGCGCGGGCAAGAGAAAGTGAATTTACAATGATCGATATATTGTCTTGTTCACAATACAGACAAGTTAAGAAATAGTCTGAATTAAAGTTAGTGGAGAGGCTCTAATGTCAAATGATCCAGCCTGCACGCCTCAATAAACCGATTTATACCCGTGATACTTCATTATGCTTTATCAGGCTTTAGTTCGGACATCAGATCAAGGCATAACAACGCGCCTTGTTACTAGTTGCCTTACCCTGCGGTGCATAAGCTCGAAAACCAAGACTGCGTTACAATAATCGAAAAGTGAATAACAATTACCAAATATTGTGCCTTGTTCTGATCATCGAGCTTGAGCCTGATAAGACATTTTTGCGTCATATGGGTATAGTATGGGAGTTCCTGTCATCGAGATAAATTAAGATAGTGCATTTTACTTATCAATTGATGACCGTATCACAATTCCACCAAGGTATAAGTTTATATCAGACAAAGTATATTTTGCTGTCATTTTAGACGAATTATTCCACCGCACAGGCCACCCAAGTAGGTTAAACAGGAAACAAAATGTTCTATTAGATTTAAAAGAATATTCAACTGAGGAGCTAATAGCTGAAACAAGTACAATTTTTATGTGTTTAGATGAAGGACTTGAAACCTTCAATTCTCACGCAAGCACATTACAAAATAAAGAATGGATCAGGAAATCATCTGCATTTTGAAAAGAAACTTTATTTAAGAGCTTGTTGTAAATAAACCCCCGCACCTAATAAAGCTGGGTTGTCGTGTGTGATAAGGTAAGTAGGAATAGCGCTAACATAATCAGTAAGGTTGCCTTTGTCTTCAAAGAACTTTCTAAAATCGCTTGCGATAAATTTTTTGATAAAACGTGGAATAATACCACCTGCAATATAAACTCCTCCAAAACAAGCAAGATTTAATGCGAGGTTTCCTGCAAATTGTCCTGTCATTTCACAGAAAATATCCAATGTTTTTACTGCAATAGGGCAACTCCTTGACAGCCCAGCTGCCATGATTTGTTCAGGCTTAATAAGACTAGGTCGCTTTTCTTGTTGTTTACACAGTGCATGGTAAACATTAACCAACCCGGATCCAGATAATACTAGCTCTAGCGATATGTAACCAAATTGCTTTTGCAACAATCGTAATACATCAGCATGCGCTTGTGTACCTGAAGCGAAATTAACGTGCCCACCTTCCCCATCTAGGCTTATCCATTTATCATTTATATGCAAAATATGAGAGACACCCAAACCAGTGCCCGGCCCAAAAACGGCGCATGTGCCAAACTTAACGGGCTCTCCGCCACCAATTTTTATTTTATGTTTATAACTTAAAAATGGCACGGCTAATGAAATTGCGGTGAAATCGTTAATAACGTACAGTGCTTGCAGTTTGAATTTATTTTTTAATGCACGTTGAGAAAACGTCCAGTGCAAGTTTGTCATTGAAACAATATCACCGCAAACGGAACAAGCAATGCCAATGCACAATTGCTTAACCTCTCCATCAAGCGTTGAAAAGTATTGTTCTAATGCGGATTCTAAGCCATCAAACGCTACACAAGGGCTTTCTTTTATGTTTGATAATTCTCCTGTATTGATCTTGTAAAGCGCAAGTCGAATATTTGTACCACCAACATCAGCAACAATAGACAACATATTTTTCTCCGCGAAGGTAAATATTTCAATTGTGTGACGATATTTCGTGAGATACACGAGATGCTCCGCTAATCGTTAATAGCCCCCATATTGTGCCATGATCTGACATTGCACCTTTACGTAACATGGGTATATAAATCTTCATCTCGGATCGAAGTTGATAATATCGTAATCCTTTGCAATTCGTGAATTACCATTATTAAAGATTGGCGTGTCATAAGTGCAATTTTACGCATAAGTATTAGCCTGGACGCTAAAACACACATGTTGATCTTCATCAATTGAATGAATTCCTCACCTTGAATCCACAATATTCTACGTCATGCACGATTGAAACAACAAGCATATGCCGTTTTATTCGGGCTAGGGTAGTTGGCACTTGACCAGCAATATTCCAATTATCATCATTAGCAGAATTAGCAATAAATAAATTAACAAACTTAAAAAAAATTTTTCATCTTATTACTTTAAAATAATTAACAATAATTAATGGATAATGTTTCATCGTTAACTATTGAGTAACGTCTGCCTGTATATTTTTCATAACCTTGATCAGCCTTATTGCAGCTTACTGTGTGTTGTAGAAATTAAACACGTCAATAAAAAAATTTTATCAACATTACTACTAATTTGTAATTAGAAAATAGTTGAAATGTGAACAGACAAGCTATGCTACGTCAAAATAAAACGTATTAGAGGAAAATTGTGCATAAAAGTAAGACATAAAACTTCTTTATCGAAGAATAACGGTGTTACTCATCGAGCGGGCAATCTTATGTCGAGCACCTTACAACAATGTTCCGAACTGTTGCTCTTTTCGTGGTATCATGGATAAATGTGTGATTTCTGTTAAAATGAAGATTGTAATCCTCATGAATATTTAAATAGCAAATTAAAGATCCACATTGAAGTACCTGATATTACAAAGGATGAAATGATAGATTTTTAAGTCATCTTCACCTTTTAAATATTGAGTAACATTACGAATAAAGTTTTTTTA
>JAGLDN010000090.1 GCA_023145575.1 Psychromonas sp. | reverse complement strand
TGCTATAAATGCTATAAATGCTATATTTGATTGTATCTTTGGGTTAAGTATGCTGGTGTTTGTTAGGTTAATACCAATAATTACGATGTTTTCATCCAATGTGATTTAGACCATGAGTCTATTTAAACATGATCCTTCTGTCACTACTCGTTTTATTGAACAAACTTGTGGCTTGTTAGTGAATCAAACCAATATGGGGTTCTATGAATTTTTTTATTAAAACATTTTTTGTTACTGCTTTATTCGTTGTTAGTGGGTTAAGTGTTGCACAAAACTACACACAAACCACAACTGGCTTGTTGATTAATAACGATCATCCTCCCGTCTCTGTTGAGATGCAATTAACCGGTCAGGTTGACCAAGCGCATAAAGCAGTACAGGCCTTGCTCAATGTAAACCTTGATGGTGATTGGAAAACATATTGGCGCTCTCCCGGTGAAGGGGGTATTGCACCCGCTTTAAATTGGCAGAAAAATTCAAAAAATATCAATAGTGTAGATTGGTTTTGGCCAGCGCCTAAACGCTATGTTGTGTTAGGCGTGAATACAATAGGCTATAAGCATCATATTAATTTTCCGCTTAAAATAAAAGTAAACGATTTAAATAAAGAAGTGCTTCTAAAAGGGGTTTTGACGTTACCGTCGTGTACAAATATTTGTGTTTTAACCGATTATCCTATTGAACTACGTTTTACGCCCAGTATGCTTAAAGTTAATTCTGATGTGTCTTTTAAATATCAAAAAGCAAAAGGCACTGTACCGATTGTTGTGACAGAAGATGCAATAAATAAAGCTCATGAAAATGTCAATATTACTCATTTAGAAACTTACTGGAATAACAAAACACAACAACTTACAGTACAAATAGATACAAATAGTGCTTGGAAAAAAGCCGATGTATTTGCTGATATTCAAGATAAAAATTTCAAAAATGTATCTTTTTCGGTGCCAACAATTTCAATTAAAGGTAAACGCTTAACAGCTAAATTTACAGCAAAAAGTTGGGCGGGCAAGGTCAATCTTTCTTCTGCAATAATTCATACAACTCTTATCAGTAAAAATCTATCGGTTGAAGTTATTAGCAAACCCTCATTGCACATGCTTAAAATTAAACATGATCAAGCCAGTCAAAATATTTTAAAGATGTTTCTTTTTGCATTATTAGGTGGGTTGATTTTAAATATTATGCCGTGTGTATTGCCAGTTTTAGGAATGAAACTTAGCTCTATTCTTGGTACTCATGGCATCGAGCGTACTAAAATTCGCCGTCAATTTTTGGCATCATCTGCTGGCATTATTAGCTCATTTTGGATATTAGCGGGCTTTTTGTTATTAGTGAAATTATCTGGGAATGCATTAGGTTGGGGAATTCAATTTCAAAATCCTTACTTTATTGCTGCCATGGTGGTTATTACCGCAGTTTTTGCGGCAAATATGCTTGGGATTTTTGAAATTCAGCTCCCCTCACGTTTACAAACATGGCTCGCAACAAGAGGAGATCAGTCTTATATTGGTCACTATTTACAAGGTATGTTTGCAACTCTATTAGCAACCCCCTGTAGTGCACCTTTTTTAGGCACTGCAGTCGCATTTGCGTTAGGGGCATCAAATTATGAGCTTGTTGCTATTTTTACTGCTTTAGGGATAGGTATGTCTATTCCGTGGTTATTGATTGCCGCTTTCCCAATTATCGCGCAACGACTACCTAAACCCGGTAAATGGATGAACAGCATTAAAATATTTTTTGCTTTGATGATTTTAGCCACTTGTTTGTGGTTATTAAGTCTAATGACTATTTTTATTGGCTTATCAAAGGTACTCACTATTGTCACGATACTATTATTGACCTTCTTTATTTTAATCTATCGCACGCATGGTAAAAAATTATTATATATCATTATTAGCTTACTTATCATTCTATGTGCAGCCACTTTATCCATAAGGCATTTATATGAAAACAATCGGCTAGCACAGAAACAAATTGATCTTCATTGGCAAGTGCTAGACAGTAAAACAATTGATCAACAAGTTGCAGCAGGGAAAACTGTTTTTGTTGAAGTCACCGCGGATTGGTGTGTGACTTGTAAAGCCAATGAAATAGGTGTTATTGATCAAGAGCCCGTTTATAGTGCTTTACAAGCCAATAATATCGTATTAATGAAAGGCGATTGGACAAAACCCTCTACTAAAGTAACCCAATTTTTACATCGTTATGGGCGTTATGGTGTACCTTTTAATATTGTTTATGGTCCTAATGCGCCAAAGGGCATTAAACTATCTACAATTTTAAGTAAAAAAGCAGTCATTGATGCTTTAAATCAAGCAAAATAATTGCTTATACCCATGTTACGTAAAGATGCAATGTCCGACTTTAGCTCGAGTGCCAGAGAGAGGCACAACATTCTACTTTTTAACGATTAGCTACGCGAACCATTTGCCAGACGATCATGATTAGTTATTCTCTTTCCAAATGTTGTAACCAATGAGTGCCTAATTTTCATAATAAGCAGAGCTAAAGCCAGGCAGTGCAAGCATAATTGCACCAATCAAGAAAGTTATAACTTATTGTTCAATACAAGTCGAATTAGCGGAACTAGTTCAGAATTATAGGCTTTATTTTAATAGATATTTGGTGATTTTATGCATCGGATTTCGGCATAATTTGCCGATCTAACTTTTCACATTGATAGTCGCGCATGGGTATATTAATAATGATCAGACTATAGTATTGTACAAAATGACTCTGGAGGAACATTAAAATCAAAAACAAAAAAAGTCCAACAATCGGCATTTACAATTGCATAGAGAGGATCAGAAGATGCTAGTCTCTGACAATCTCCTCTACCATATACAGGTAACCCTTCTCTGTTCAAATCTATAGTATTTAGTGCTTTATGAGTTAATTCATGTAAAATCGTAGTTGCTATTCCTTCATCACCTGCTTTAAACATAGCAGGTCCAATATACACTTTAAAGGCTGAGCCAGACAAATATGGAAGGCTACCGCTAGTACATCGAAAATCACTGCTTAATCCGTGAATATAAGCCAAAACACGGCTATCTCTATTCTGCACTCTTTCATTTGTATAATATGTGGCAACTTCTCCGCCATGAGACAATCTCCCAGCTATTCCAGGCGCTGGTACATAAGTAGTATAATGACGCCTTGAGGTTTTACCGTATGCATTAACAAATGTTATCGTTTTTGTATTATCACTTAATATATCATACATATCAATTATCCCCGTTATCACGCCCGTGATAGTCTCATGGTCGGAGTTTCCAAACCATAATTTAATTACAGGATGGTGATCGTCAAAAGCGAAGTTAGCAGCATCTTTTACTTTTAATGTAGCTTCTAAGGCACTATACACTCCTTGTCTTAGTTTATGTCTTTCAAGATAACTAAATTCATCGATTATATGATCATTTCCGAACCCATCAAAAGCTATGTTTATCATTTTAACATTTTCTTCTTTATTTAAGCATATTTTAATCTAAATTACATAAACGCTAGGTTGTAACTTGTCCCCAAAGGGCAAGTTTTAAAGGCTTATGCCCATGTGACTTAACAATGCTTTGTCAGGCTCAAGCTCGATGATCAGAACAAGGCATAATGTTAGGTAATTGTTGTTAACTTTTCGATTATTGTTACGCAGTCTTGGTTTTCGAGCTTGTGCCCCGCAGGGCAAGGCAATTAGTACCAAGGCGCGTTGTTATAAAATCTATATGTAGAATAACTACTTAGAAATTAAAGTCTTTATTTTAATTCGACCTTTG
>JAGLDN010000009.1 GCA_023145575.1 Psychromonas sp. | reverse complement strand
ATTCCTCAAGCAAATCTAAATCCGAAGAATTTATCAACGCTCTTTATTCATTAAAGGCAATGTTCGTAAAACAGAAATAATTAGGGGCAGAGTGTGACGAGTTCCCACGCTCCACGTGGTAATGCATAGGTTGTGAAAATAGGCTTGCAATTTATAGCCTCTGTGTTTAGTGAATCGTTCTTGCCATTGCTAATCACAATCACTTTTTCAGTACAATAAGCTGTCCAGTCCTAAATTTGTGACCCTTTTTATTAACACAACATTTACAGTTTGTCACGCCCTGAATTAAGCCATTCTCTTGCGTAAAATTTAGATCACCGACTTAATACGACTGGTATTAGATAAATGATTAGCGTAGCTAATTGTTGAGAAGGATGATGTTGCGTCTTATTATTTATTTCATCTTTACTTCACATGAGTATAAAATACAACAACAAACGTGATTTATATCTTACATTTTCACTCTAAAGTAAGCAAGAGATTGATAATTTTATTTGCACTGATAATATTAGTTTCATCATTAGTGCTTATCTTTTACGGTTAGCACCTATAGCACCTATAGCACCTATTTTTGACTGGTTTGCCGAGTTTAAAACTGACTAATGCTACGTTGATATATAATAAATCATTAACATTTTTTGATAATAATTTGGCGTCATGGACATGCCTCGAAAGAAGTATAGAAGCCAATAAACAATCACGTTTATAAATAAAGGAATATGAATATGTTTAAAAAAACGTTTATCGCGATGGCCTTAGCTAGTACTGCACTGGCTGCCCACGCATATCAAATTGGTGAAAACAATGACTTTAATGTTGAAGTTTATGGCGTAGTGGCAATGTCAGCGGTAAATTACAATGTTGACAATAAAGAAGGCACCGCTGGTGGAGACGAAGGCACTGTATTAGAAAACGAGTCTCGCGTTGGTTTTCGTGCAAATAAAGAAATGATTCAGGGCTTAAATGTGATCATGCAAGTTGAATCTGGCTATGTGGACATGGTTGACAACGCTCATGGAGGCATAGCTGGCGGTGTATTAGGTTTTCGTGATACCTTTGTCGGGCTAGAAAGCAATAGTTGGGGTAAAATACGCTTTGGTCGTGTTTTAACACCCCTTTATGAAATTATTGATTGGCCATTCTCTAATCCAGGTCTCGGTTCAGTGTTTGACTGGGGTGGTTTGGTCGCCAATTATGATCGCCAATCGAACCAAATTCGCTATGATTCTCCTGCATGGGGAGGGTTTAAATTTTCAGCTTCTTTAGGTCGAGATGCTACTGACCCTAACGCGGAAGGTACGGGTGGAAAAACCGCCACGGATGGATCTTACTTCACCAGTGAAAGCGCAACCTACGCAATTAGTATGGTGACGTTAATGGGGGCAATAGAATCAGGGAAGGATTTTAAAGGTGAAGTCGGTCAAGATAACCTAACTTACCTTTTCGCAGCTAATGTTGAATTGCCTGGAGGCTTTAGTTTGAAGGCGGCCTATAAGCAAGCAGAGTTAAAGGGGTATGATGCACCGACCTCTGTCGCCTCTGGTTATGGTAGGGATGGTGAAAAAGTAACCCAAGGATCATACTCTGTTATCGGACAATACGTTATAAATCCATTCGCCTTTAGAGTCGGATATGCTGAAAATTTGAAGTCTAAATCTAATGGCAAAATATTTTATAATACAAACACAGAAGCAAACACAGATTCAAACACTATTTCTGGACAGGCAATGGTCGATCTTAATGGCTTTGTCCCTTATGTTCGTGTTGCTGGACGCACAGATCATATGCAGAGCCAAAGAACTGATGTTGTCACAAGACTTGGTCTTGAATATGGATTTTAAACCTGAGCCATCATACTAAATAAACCCAACTCAGAGTAATTGTCTTATCTTAAGCCAGCTTATACTGGTTTTTTTTTGTAAAAATTTATAAGATTTTAGGCTTATGTAATGTAAGTATTCAATGTTAGCCATGCAGCAGATGATAGGAGTAAGGTGCAACCAGCTAGGCAGATAAATAGACAATAATTGATAGTTTTAAGTCAATATAATGAGACAACTACATAATAGTCGTATTGCGAAGTCGTGCCTATCTCGAATTCAGCTTGATTATTTAAAGGAAACGTAAAATGTTCAAAAAAATTATATTACTGTTCGCTTTTACTTTGCTGTCTGCCTGCTCAACATTATCATCCGATGATGATCTTAGTAATGCTGTTGAGCATGTGATCAATAAACCGACTTATGTTTCAGTCGTTGGGCAAAAATTAAAACCAGATGATTTAAGCGAAAATGGTGCAGGCGTCATGAGAAGTATTGTCGTTATCACGGCTAATATTGCGAAAAAGGGAAAACACGCACCAAGTTCAAAGGTAACGATGACTTTAAGCTTTATTGACAATTATAAACGCTATGAATATGCAGAGATCAATGCTGTTAAGGTAAAAATTAAAGCAGATAGTGTCAGCACAAGAGTCTGTACAGATCAGTGTGTAGCAACGCAACACTTTAGCTTCCCAGTAAAAAATAAAGATTTATTAAAAGCCATTAACCATACGTTTACATTTAAATTGCGTCAAAACCAACATGGGAAAATACTAAAATTTAGAGTACCAGGTGAATACGTTAATACATTATTAAACAGCTATAACCTAACCTCATTACAAAATGTTGCGATAGCCACGCCAGTTTCGTATCAAACATCAGAACAATCGCCTGTGAAAATGAGCCAAGCCCTATTCATTAAAGCGTCTGATCATGACAAAAAGCAATTTACTGATTGGGCATTTAAAAACAGAAAATCAATTAAACAACCATTAAAGAGTAAAGATAAAATTTTAACAATGCTTGAATACTGGTACAAAAAAGCAAATATTGATGAAAAAGCTCAAATTGTCAGTTGGACCTTATTACAATAATTTTTAGTATAGTAGATTGTGTCCTATGTATATGTTTCGCGCTTTAATAAAGCTATTCATCTTCAGAGAAATTTATGTATCGTGTTCTTTAAAATGGTATACCAAGCTTTGCATTTTGAGGTGATTTTGCGTTATACTCAAAAAGATTAGTATAATTAATGATCCAAGGCAGATAAATGAATAATGTAATGCAGTTAATACACGACGTCCCTGCTATTTTTTATGGCTCTATTTTTATTTTTTCTCTAATTATCGGCTCTTTTTTAAACGTGGTCATTTATCGCTTACCTGTGATGATGAAGCGTAGCTGGCGATCACAATGCGTAGAATTTTTCCCTGAAGCGCAACTCCAAGAACCAGTAGATGTAAACGTTTTTAATCTCGTTGTACCTCGATCTCGTTGCTCCAAATGTAACCAAACTATTGGCATGAAAGAAAACATCCCAGTTGTCAGCTGGTTTATTCTAAAAGGAAAGTGCAAATATTGCCGAGCTAAAATAAGTGCACGTTATCCAGCGATTGAATTATTAACTGCGATACTCTCGGTTGTCGTCACGTTATCTATACCCTTAGGCTGGCCATTACTGTTTGCTTTAATTTTGACTTGGATCCTCATTGTATTATCCTTCATTGATATAGATACAATGTTACTGCCCGATGAAATAACACTACCGCTTCTCTGGTCGGGTTTAATCGTTAATTTTTGGGGTATGTTTGCAAACATACAAGCCGCCTTATTGGGCGCAATATTTGGCTATCTCATACTCTGGGTTATTTTTTGGGTATTTAAACTTTTGACGGGTAAAGAGGGGATGGGCTATGGTGATTTCAAATTGTTCGCCGCATTAGGAGCATGGTTTGGCTGGCAAGCATTACCCGCTATTATTTTAGTATCAACCCTTACTGGCGCAGTGATCAGTATTGGAATAATTTTATTCTCACAATATAAAAGAGACAAGTCCATTCCCTTTGGGCCTTATCTTTCTCTCGCAGGTTGGGTCTACCTTTTGTATGGCAATGAAATAACACAGGCTTATTTGAAAATGATACTTTATAATGGCTGAGTTTACTTGCAATGATTTACAACATGAGCAAGATGAAAAATGGATGCTACATGCATTATCACTTGCAGATATCGCAGAAAAACAGAATGAAATCCCTGTTGGGGCTGTCTTAGTAAAAAATAATCAAATCATCGCAGAGGCATGGAACTTATCAATCAGCAAGCATGATGCCTGTGGACATGCTGAAATTATTGCCGTTCGCTTAGCAGGTGGTGTGTTACAAAATTATCGTTTAATTGGTTGTACACTTTACGTGACGTTAGAGCCTTGTCCGATGTGCGCAGGTGCATTGGTTCATAGTCGCATTAAACGCTTAGTTTACGGTGCAGACGATCATAAAACAGGCGCGGCAGGATCGGTATTTAATTTAGTTGGAAATGAGAATTTAAATCATCAGATAGCGGTAACGTCTGGGGTATTAAACGAGCATTGTTCGTTTAAAATAAGTCAGTTTTTTAAGCGCACTAGAAACAAAAAGAAAGCCCTCAAGCCCTCAAGCCCTCA
>JAGLDN010000089.1 GCA_023145575.1 Psychromonas sp. | reverse complement strand
AATCATCGACAGGGCAATTTTATGCATAGCAACTTGTTACTATTTCCCTTGCTGAATTTGCACTTTTACGTCATATGAGTATATATGCATCGTTATTGATTTTGGTAAGGGAATAACCATTGTTTTCGCCCAATGACTCGCCGCTAAGCTTTTAAATTCACGTTGAAACCTGATCTTCATGTGTGATGGGTATATAAGCCATCAATAATGCTTGCTCTATTTTAAGTGCTTGTACGTTTTTTGCAAGTATTTTGGGCATAAAAAGTTCTCAATATATCGCAGGTTAACCTTTTCCTCGATATTTTCCTGTAAATTTAAAGTGTAATGCAGAGTTATTGCACAATTTTGACATTAATTACATACAAACTTAAGCTGTCATCTGTTTTGTAGTATTATTGTCAAAAGTGGCATCATAAACAAAATGCTGCAGTTTTAATTTGGGGATAACAGTTGCTATAACCTTTTTTAAAATTCACTCATTATGCATCAATTCTGTATTGAGGAAAATCTCTTTATTATTTTTTTGACCTAGGTGGGCTCCCTCGACCCTTTTTTACTTTATCATTACTCTTTACGTCATTGTGTTTTTTTGAGGAGCTTTTCACTTACAATATTTTCGCTATCAATGTTGATCAAAATTTGCGACTTTAACATGGATCACGGACAAAGTTTGAAAAGCAATCCCTGACACAGGTAGAGAGTAGATTGAAGAAAAAACGCCCAACAGCAAAGGTTTTCACCTGCCGCACAAATCAAACCGTTAAAATCAAGATAAAAATGTTTAGTAATGGATCAATTAAGTTCAATCTAATTAATGTCGTATTCAAAAAATCGCTGTAAATTACTATATTTCTCCTTTTTTCAGTTCTTCTACTAATGCTTAACATTGTGATACGATCAGTCATTGTCGCCATAACTTAGCTAACTATAATGAGTTGTTTGTCGAATTTAGAGAAAAGTCATGGGTGTAATAAAGTAAGAATAGTGCTAATTTTAATTATGAGCAGTTGCATTTCTAGGCATGGTTGTTATTATTATATATTTTATCAACTTCTGTGTTGTTTTTGCTACAAAATAAATCACCTCATCTTTTACGAAGGTATTGATAATGAATGAATATCTAATGCGAGCGGAATCTGCTTGCAACTATGTTTATAATACTGTGCGATTGAAAACTTTAAATCGACATGAAGGTATAAATAAAACCCAAAGTATGAGTGAACGCAATTCTTTAGTAACAAAATTTAACAAAGACAGAAAGGATTTAGAATCAGAAAATTGGGATTGGTGCTATGAATTCATAGAATCGAGAGCACGTCGAATAGAAAAATCTAAAGTAGGTGTCTGTGACGAAAATGCAGCACTTGCATTTAAATATTTGTACTTGCGAGGAGAAAGAGGGATGGCAATTATGAATCTTGCTGATGAACATGTGTTTGTCCTTCTTGGTTTAAAAAAGAAACCCCCTCGGAGATCAGCTATCTGGCTTGGTGCTCGCTGTCCTGATGAATGGGGAGAAGATGCAGTCGTTTGTGATCCTTGGTATCAAGAATGGTTTATTGCCGAAGACAAGTGGCATATGAGGATAGATTGTTTGCTCGGTTATGGAGTAGCTAATGTATTCTCTAAAAGTGAAGCGACTTTTGTAGAATGTGTGTTTTATCTTTGAAAAACGCAATTAATATTTACACAGATCATAGTTTAAATAGTATTATTTTTTAGCGGAGCTTTTCACTTACAATATTTTAGCTATCAATGTTGGTCAAAATTTGCGCCTTTCTCATGGATCACGGACAAAGTTTGAAAAGTAATCCCTGACAGAGGTAGAGAGTAGATTGAAGAAAAAACGACCAACACCAAAGGTTTTACCTGACGCACAAATCAAACCGTTAAAATCATGATCAAAATGTTTAGTAATGGATCAATTATGATCAATCCCATTAATGTCGTATTCAAAAAATTGCTGTAAAGTACGTTAACGTCTCACTTTTTCAGTCCACCGACTAATGATTAACATTGTGATTTGAGCATAGCTTGGTAACACTAATGAGTTGTTTGTTGATTTTCGAGAAAAGTCATGGGTGTAAGAAAGTAATAATCGTTATAATAAGCTGTATTTCTAAGTATGCTTGTTAAAATCACATATTTTATCAACTGCCAACTTGTTTTTGCTACAAAATAAATCACCTCATCTTTTACGAAGGTATTGATAATGAATGAATATCTAATACGAGCGGAATCTGCCTGCAACTATGTTTATAATACTGTGCGATTGAAAACTTTAAATCGACATGAAGGTATAAATAAAACCCAAAGTGTGAGTGAACACAATTCTTTAATAACACAATTTAAACAAGACAGAAAAGATTTAAAATCAGAAAATTGGAGTTGGTGCTATGAATTCATAGAATCGAGAGCACGTCGAACAGAAAAATCTAAAGTAGGTGTCTGTGACGAAAATGCAGCTCATGCATTTAAATATTTGTACTTGCGAGGAGAAAGAGGGATGGCACTAATGAATATTAATAATATACATCTCATTGTTCTTCTTGGTCTAAAAAAGAAACCACCTAATATTTCACCTATCTGGATTGGCGCTCGTTGCCCTGATGAATGGGGAGAAGATGCAGTCGTATGCGATCCTTGGTATCAAGAATGGTTTATTGCCAAAGAAAAGTGGCATATGAGGATAGATTGTTTGATGGGTTTTGGAGTAGCTAATACATTCTGTAAACATTTCGATCCTTTTGTAGAATGTATGTTTTATCTTTGAAAAACTCAATTAATATCTACACGGATCATAGTTTAAATGGTATTAGTTTTTAGCGGATATGGCTGGCAGCTGGGGGTCTCAATTGCGATATCTTTCATGTAAAAAATCCAATGATTTGGCTTTTATTCCCGGCATTGAAGACGATATTAAGCTGTTGATTGGGAGCATTAAAAAAAGACTCGCTGATTAGCAGTGCAAAACATAAACTATGATTAAGAAAAAACATTATATACCCATGTGACGTAAAAGTGCAAATTGAGCAAGGGAAATAGTACCAAGGTGCTAGGCATCAAAGGTCGAATTTAAAAAAAGACTTTAATTCTTAAATAGTTATTCTACATAGAGATTTTATAACAACGCGCCTTGTTACTAGTTGCCCTGTCCTGTGGAGCACAAGCTCAAAAACCAAGACTGCGTTACAATAATCGAAAAGTGAACAACAATTACCTAATGTTGTGCCTTGTTCTGCTCATCGAGCTTGAGCTTGACAAAGCATTTTTACGCCGCATGGGTATAAAAAGAAAGTGTCGTTCATCTCAGTATACAACCATCGATAATTTCTCAGCAAGGTGAAATGCTTTACGACTAGTTTTAACGGTGAATTGGAAGACTCTGGGTATTAATGGCTATCATCATAGAGTCTCAATAAAGTGTTACTTAAGGCGATTTAAAGGAGAATTACTTGGGTAGAGCACCTTAGCACATGGAATATCAATCGCCGCAGGTTCAAGGTGCGGATCTTGGTCATCAAAGAAGATGTGTGGGTTAAATGCCTTTAAAAAGCGACTTTTTTCAAGCCCACCAAGAAAAAAAGCTTGATCGATATAAATATCCCATGCCCTGAGTGTTTTCAATACTCTCATTTCAGCAGGACTATTACGGGCAGTCATTATCGCGAGCTTAATTGGAGAAGATTCAATTCGGCTGGGTAATCTTTCTTTTATTTTGGATAGTTTTTTTAATAAATTTGCATATGGCCCTTTTGACAGTGGGATATCTTGATTTTCATTTTCATGGATCTTAAATTTTTCTAACCCTTGTTGTTTGTTAATTATTTCACTCTCTTCGTTGAATAAAACAGCATCGGCATCAAACGCAAACCTTACT
Source organism: Psychromonas sp. (assembly GCA_023145575.1). Taxonomy (GTDB): domain Bacteria; phylum Pseudomonadota; class Gammaproteobacteria; order Enterobacterales; family Psychromonadaceae; genus Psychromonas. Next base: position 11,622 of record JAGLDN010000089.1, on the reverse strand, counting down.
TGTTTTTCATCTAATGGTTTTGCATTTTTCGGTGGGGCTTTAACGAGCGCGGCTGCACATACATTACTATCTGTAACAATTTGTGCGTCTTGTTGATTTGTGGTTAAAAATAAATCAACATAAAAAGCCTCAAGATACATTGTGCTTTGTTCACCTGCAATAAAGGCCGATCGAGTAATCGGTAATTGACGTCTTCGGATTTCTTTTAATATTTTAATGCCAGTTTCAGGGCTATTCCTCGAAATTACCACAACTTCAACAATAGGCGTATCATCATCTGGAGGTAAATGTTTATTTAACTTCAAAAGGGATTTAACCAGTGGCATGCCTGTTCCATCGTCTAATGGGTCATTCTCTTTCTCAAGCATCTCCTTTCGATATTCATCAATCGCAGCGTCATGATCTAATGTTGATTTTTCTGAAAAATTTTTATCAGATCTTGATAGATCAAACAGTGCCGTTGCAGATATTCCGACAACTAATGTTTCATTTAACTCCACTGACATACTCAATCCTTATTATCGCTAACGATCTTGTTGGACTATATTATACACAGCGATTATTGCTTGTGCGAGGGGTGAATTAATCGTCACTGTTGTCAGTGCAACGTACTGTGTTATCTGCAGGCAATTTGTTGTGGGGAATGCTGCCGAAAGATTGGCGCATAGCTGATTTGGCGATTTCTGCGCTTGCTGTTTGACTCAAGCGAAGATTGATTAATTGAGTTTTTTGTTGATATGATATGTCCATGTGTCCGTGATCTGGCTCATTGGCATGACATTCACAACATAACGCTTTAAAATTTGACAGTGTATTATCATGCTTCACCCCGTTTAAATGATGTGTGTGTATAAGTTCAGGATTTTGCGTTAAATCAACATTACAATTTTCACATACCCAGTTGACTGAGCGTTTATAATTATTACTTATTTCTGGCCAATTATTGACATAGGGGCTTTGGTTTTGACCCGCTTTGTATTTAGGTTTATGCTTAAACAATTGCTGGTAGGCTTTAAAAAATTCTTCAAGTGAGAAAGTATCAAAAATTTCTTTTTTGATACTAATGTTGCTCTCGTATCCTTTATAGTCTAAATGTTTCAGGCAGTTTTTACATACTTTGAGATTTGTCGTGCCTTTTATATATTCATTAGTCTCTTCATTTTTTCCATCAATAAGGAAGATCCCGTCAATATTATTTTTTGCAACATAGCGGTTATATCTGCCTTTGCTTTGCATCTCTTCTAAGGTAATACAATATGCAACGTGATATTTCTTTCCTAACGCGCCATCATCGAGTGCCTCTATTATTTTAATATCATGATCTTGGATGTATAATAAAACTTGCCGATCTTTAAAGGATAAAAGCCCATGCTCTATTTTTTTAATCTCATTAATATTGACAACTATGCCTTCTTTTAGCTGTGTATCAATTTCTTCGAGTGGTGGTAGGGTGGTTTTTAAAGTAAATGCTCTATCTCTTGCGCCCATTAAATTGGTGGCGGCTAATAAGGCATCAAAATTGACGCTTAATTTCATTGATCACGACCAAGTATTTTTAATATATGCGTATCAGAGTTAGTGATCAATCTGAAAGAAACCCTTCTTGACCGATCACTGTCTTCAATGCCATTAGAAAGTATTAACTTAGAAGATGAGTAACCAACAGTGGCAACATTACTTTTTATCCATGATTTTTCTTTCTTCATACTTGCAAGGTTATAAATATAAAATAGTACTGCACGAGTACGATCTTGAGACAACCTCATGTTGTTAAAGTAGGCGTCATTCTTTGACGTATCATTATTCCATCGAGAGCTTGTATGACCTTCTATACGAACCTCTTCAATAGACTTTTTAAATTTGTTGATCACCCCAAAGTATCTGGGAATAAAATCATTTAGGATCCGTTTAAATTTTGGATTTAAACGACTTTTACCCATTTTAAATAGGATATCTGGCGAGTGAAAATTAAACGATAAATCTTTTTTGTCTATTTCCGCATCCCAGCGGCCCAAGTCGTAGCTAAATTCTTGGGTAAGTGAATTATATATTTGTACCTTATTTTCTTGGTAAGCTGAAGCAATATCCTTAATTTTGTCGCGCTCTTTTAGTGCATTACGCATTAATACAACAGAGACAAATAAAAAAACGATCATTAACCCTGCCATTAAATCAGAAACAGATAACCAATGATCTTCATCTTCTTTGCAATTTTGAGAGCTTTCTCCAAATATTGACTTAGTCATGGACAATTACGCCATTTCTGTTTTTGTTATTTTTTTCATTGCATTAGTTAGCTCTTGGTAATCTTGGGTAAATTGCCCGCTAATACGGGCTAGCGCATTGCCCATTTCTGCAATGACACGCTGGATCTCTTGAGACATAGAATCATCAATCATTTTCAAATGCTTATTCACAGCTTCACCCGTTACTTCAACAGATTTTTCAACTTGACGCTCCATTGCGCTAAATGAGTTATTCATTTCATACACTTGGTTTTGTAGTAGTTCTGTCGTTGTTTCTTTTATCTGGTTTTGTATTCTTTGAATACTAGCAGTAAAGGTATTTTGTACATCTTGTGTATTTTCCAGCAAGGTGCTGTATCCCTCACTGGCTTTTTGAGAAGACAGTGCGATATTTTCAATTGTTTTTTGTATGTGATCTTGCATGTCAGGTAGCGCTTTAACAGCAAGCTCTTTCATTTCTTTAAATGCCCCTAGGTGATGTTCGAGTGTATTTATCTGGTGTTGGCTTACTTCTATAACAGTTGCAAGCTTAGACATTGTGTCTGGTATTGCTTGCATACTATGATGAATATTAGTGACTGATCCTTCAATATCAGCGATTGCTTTTACTCCTTGTGAATATTGTTTAATCATATCTTCTAACTGTGTGCTATACGCAGACTGCCAATCTACGAGCTTTTTAACTGATTCATCGAGCGCTTTAAAATTTTCACCAAACTGTTCGGTTAAATGCTTATTGAAATCTGTGACGACTTCTTTTAGCGCTTGAATAACTTGATCGGTTGCAGACTTGGCAAGCATTTTTGAAAACTCATCTAGGCTCTTCCAGAGTTGTTCTGAGAACTTTTTAAAGCTCTGTTGTTGCTGTTTATTATTATCGTTTACATCACTTCGTAATAATTTTATTTGCGCGGTTAGACTTGAATCATTATCACTTGATATCGCCTTTTTTAGTTGTGCTAGGTGTTCTCCTTGATTAACTATCGCGTTTAGAATGTCTTTAGGCTGTACATCTATTATTTCATCAGTGATTCTATTTTTCTTGAATATTGATGTTGCCGTTAAGATCCTATAAGCGATAGACGCAGCCATGCCGACCAGGCTTGTTATGAATGCGGTTTGCAAACCATTGAGTAATAGTTCGATACTTTGATCTATGTGTGACGGGTCAAAATACAAAAGTCCAATGACTATGCCAACGAAAGTACCCAGTATGCCTAATGATGTGAGTAAGTTAGGCGTTTGATGTGTCAGTACTCGGTTATTCCCATGAAAGTCGAGTATGATTGAAATGATAAATATACCTACGATGAGCAGAATAAATAGGTTTGTTACTGTATGAGCATCTATAGATTTTAAGATGTACTCTATTGCTGCTGCTGCGTCTAACATTATGTAGCCCTTGAATTAACTTATGCTTTTTCTGTGAACACCGTAGCATGTATATATTTAAAACCTCAAAAGAATAACTGCCATGGGCATTTTATATGCTGGCAACACGCTAAGCTTGATAGACTAAGCGCTTCTAATGCGGCTTTGGTTATCTGCATTGTCAAATGATTTTAGTTTCTAATAATATTTATAATGCGACCATAGACTGCTTATTTACTTAGACAATAGCAAAAGATACGCTAACCGTTGTCGCAGAATAAAACGTAGTTTTATTCTCTTTGAAATCAATAAGGGTTCACGGATCATATGCTCGGTTTTGTTGAATCGATAGTAACCCGCTTTACAGCATTCGATAAGTCTTTTCATTACCAACATGTAGTGTCTTGATATGGCCTGCACGCTAACGACACACCGAAGCATTTAGAATGATAACAGGTATAAAATGCTGATTATACTTAAGGGTATAACTGCGTTTTTCGATCTTTAATTAAATCTCATAAAAGATTTTCAATCAGTTTTTGAAGGGTCATAAAATCAATTGTCGGATAGATTTGTTGAGGCTTTATAGTGCCCTTGTAAACAATACTTTAATAAAATTATATTTTTATGTCAATAACAGTGAGATAAGCGTTTCACCTATTTTTGTTTTTTGAGATCAAGATCAATGGAGAAATTTACGGCAAAATCAGAGGGGAGAAGATGAGTTTTATGATGAATATTAAATTACTATTTGTTTACTGCATTTCGAGGTGCTTTGCCAGCTTGTTATTAGAGACGCATCATTTTTGATACTGAACAGTCGTCAATGGGTTAATATTTTTTATTACGCGTTCGCTGTAAAAATGTTGTCGCACAGCAGAAATTCACAACATGAAGATCCATCAATATCGGGATTGTTTTATAATTTTTTACGGGCTTGTTCAATAATTTTCTCAAGCGCCTTCTGGACTTCGGTAAATTCATCTTTTTTAAAGTTATCTTTATAGAAAACTCTAATAATATATCTTAACGACTGATAAATATTTAGTTTATTCTGACACTCAGAAATAGGCTTAACGTCATGATCTCCTTTATAATCTTTAAGTAGAAGTTGTATCTCACTTTTGTCAATATCTTTAAATGCATTATTAGTCATTATGTCGATGATGTATTCATCGGCTTTAAATGTAAGGTTTAGAGTATTTTTTAATTTAACGCTTATACTATCAATAACTTCTTTATTTATAACATCATTTATCGCGCCGGGATTATATATCTTTGCCGCATATAACTTATGCCAAGGCTCTCTTTCAATAATACAATTTATTAGGTTTTCGGCAGCTGGAATGTCATCAAGTAATTTACGTACAGATGTATTGATAAAATGCTCATCAGAATTTTTCACGTAAAAATCTTCAAGCCGCTGTAAATTGTCTTTGTCTTTATCAATATCATATAAGTTGTTAATAAGTTTATCTTTATCTTTATCTTTATCTACAATTAAATCACACGCTTTTGATAACATCGCTGAAAAAGAGCGATTAGTTTTGTGAAAATAAAGCTGACTAAATAAATTCATTCTTGAAAAAACAAATTCAGAAATTGAATCGAGAGAACTTTCTGTAAATGCCAAACATACGTTTTTATATTTATCTTTATTGATGACAACTGGCAACACTGACATTAACAACCGTTCAATACTGTATATTCCACACTTAGCACCAGAAAAATAACTGTCCCTTAAAAGATAATCCATTCTATCTGAGTCAATTGGGCTAGAAGATATTAACGAAGAAAAAAGAGGGTGTATGTTGTAATTTTCATTTTTATTTTCAAGCTCCAATAATATTGTTGAATTTTTATACTTGGGTTTAATTATTGATAAAATATTATCAATATTTATCTTTTCTTCGCTATTAGGATCAATATCCGCTATTATTTTTTTAATGAAAAGTAGTGAAATATGTTCATGTTCAACTGGATCTTCGTCATTAATTAAATCATAGATGTCTTTATACTTATCGTCATCTCCAATATAGTTAATCAATTGCTTTTTGTTCATCAAAAATTTGTCGAACTGATGCGACATTGGACCATGCCCGACATCATGTAATAAAGCGGCTAATCGTAACTCTTGGATGTTTTCTGGTGGAATTTTTGTTATATGTTTAAAAAACAAATCATTGGAGTATTTATTTTTATATCGATAAGCGTTCAACACTAGATTTTTATACATTTTATAAGCGATATGCATGACACCTAACGAGTGTTCAAAACGACTGTGCATTGCCGAAGGAAACACTTTATAGAGAAAGGTATTTTGTTTTATTGATCGCAATCGCTGAAAAAGACGATGATTTATCACCTTTCTTTCAAAATCAGTCATTCTAATTGTGCCATGTATAGGATCTAAAACTTTTTCAATGAGTAAACTATCAAAATTCATACTTTAACTCCAATTAATGGTTAATATTAGTCATTGTAACGCTTTTAATGACATTTACAATTACACGAAGACGCGTAACTAACCTGTTGAAAAACAACTTAAATAACATAACATACTGATAGTTTACCCTCAGAAATGTAAAGATGCTTTATTGATGTTGTATCGTTACGTTATATGAGGACAATGGATAAATTACAGCGTAAATTTTGATTAATCTTTTTTTATAGCACGTAAAATAACAAACTTTTTATTTTCAGTGACTAGCTGACAATTGCCAAAAATACGCGCTAATTTATTTTGATAATCTAAATGGCGATTGCCAACAATCACGAGTTCACCGTGATCTGCTAAACAAAAATGTGCGTCATTAAACATACCCCATGCAATATTGTCGGTAATCACTTGTTGTTGGTGGAAAGGGGGATTACATAAAATGAGATCAGCGCAATTTGCTTTAAATCCAACTAAACTATTATTGACCACAAACCGTGCAATGTCTGATTGTTGCTCATCGAAATTCTTGAACATATTAATACGAGCTGAATCAATCGCCATATAGGATTCATCAATAAAAGTAATTTGTGCCTCGGGATAAGTGATTGCTGCTGCCATGCCAACCACGCCATTTCCACAACCAAGGTCAATCACTTTTTTAAAATTACCCTTTGGTAAATTATCCATTAAATAGCGCCCACCAATGTCAAGGTGAGCCCGTGAAAACACATTGGCATGGTTATGAATTTTCCATTGATATTTTTCAACGGCCCAAGTGATGGCCACTTTTTTTTCAGGGATATGTTTTTGATCCACTACACTAAAAACCAAGCGAGATTTTTTCTTAGCAAGCGATGTTTTTGTTGTGCCAATATATTGTTCGAATAATGCCAAGGTCGAATTGTGGATCATCGTTACTTTAGCAGCTGCAATAACAATGGTATCTGCTGAAATTATAGTGCTAAGCTGCTGTAATAAAAATTCAAGATAAGCGAGCTTCTTAGGAATTTTAATTAATATTATTTTTACATTTTTAGGAAAGGTTTCTAAACTGTTATTTATATGTACGTTATCTGTTGTGCAATTATTGCGCGACAGATTGAGTTTTATCGAATTTAATGTAAGATAAGAATCAGTTATTGTTGTGCGTGAGAAAGCGTGAAAAAAACAGGTTAGTGCCCCAAAATCATCGTTAATAATTAATATTTGTTGATTGTCTGAAAGTTGTTTTTCAAGTTTATTTTCTTTAAAATAATTAATCAGATATTCATCGGCGCTATCCCAAGCTTGTAATGTCTCACGCTTATTACGAGGGTGGCGATGTAAGATCAAGTTCTGATCAGAGATTGTTAATAATTCATTCATTGATTTTTGCCTTTCATGTTGCGTTTAAATGTATATTTTAACGCGATTACAAAGTTTAGGTAAATAAAATCAGTGTTCTTCTTAAAAATAATTGGTAATTGGTAATTGCTATGATTATAAAGTGTAAAATAAAGTTTACTCTTAGCGTTGTTGTTTTATTATTGCTTTTAACAGGATGCGATAATCAATTTAGCTCTTTATTATTCCCTGATAAACCAAAACCGCCAGCCTGTACGCCAGATACTACCCCCGTGACGTTTAAAAAAGTAGGTTTTTGGTCGGAAAATATTTTAGATGATTCGCAGGATCTTCAAAATGATTACAAACTAATTAATTATGCGTCTCTCGATACGTTAAATTATTCCTTCATTCAGATTGATGGTGATGGCACTATAATTCCCTTTAGTAGTCAAGAAATACAAGATCGTTTTGTCGCTCTTGTCGCGCTTGCAAGAGTCAATAATCCACAGATCAGGGTTGGTATTTCTATCGGTGGCGATGATGATACAAATTTCAATAAAATAGCAGAAACTCAATTCTCCTTAAATACTTTTGCAAAGAATATTGTCTATTGCTTGAATGGTGATAAATCAAATTGTCCAGCCCTTCAAGGTGTTGTGCTTGATGGGATTGATTTATATTGGAAATATCCAGAGGGAAATGATGAAGCTAAACGTTTTGAATCCATGGTTAAAACTCTTTCTGAAGCAATTAGACCACTTGGAAAATATTTTAGTATCACCATAGTGTCAGGCAAAGATAAGGATAGCGCTAAAGGTATCCGTGATGATGTTTTTCAATATGTTGACTATGCAAATGTGATGGCGTTTAATCCTGATCAAGGTGGCGAACTAGACTCGACATTACAAGATGCAAAAGATGCTATTGCATACTGGACTTCGCGGTGTGTCATTAAAAATAAAATTGTATTAGGTGTACCATTTTATTCAGGCGGATCAGCAACAGAAAGTTATATGAAAATTATTGGTACAAACCCGCCGTCAACAGAGCGTGCTTGTAGAGATGACAGTGCAGGCAGAGACTATAATGGTATCCCAACGATTATTAACAAAACAAAAGAGGTACAAACGACCGCAGGTGGAATCATGATGCGCTCTATTGAGTATGATATACTCTCTAATAAAGGATTTTCGCTCATTGATGCAATTGATAATACGCAGAAGGGTATAGCCGTCACAACTTGCAACTAATTATTGATCATCGCTATAACATAAATCCACAATTTTATGATGCATATATTTACTTGATATTCAATATATACCCATGATACTTCGTTATGCTTTGTCAGGCTTTAGCTCAGACATCATGTCAAGGCATAACATGAGTTAATTGTTATTCACTTTTTGAGTGTTATAACGCAGAGCTGGTTTTTGAGCTAAAGCCCAGTAGGGCAAGGAAACTTGTAACAATTAGCGTTGTTATAAAATTTCGACATAGAATAACTAGGCTTCAATTTTATGCCTAGCTACTTGTCACAATTTGCCGATCTGACTTTGCAAAATGAAGTAACATGGGTGTAGTTGATAATTACTTAACTTTCACAGTTCAAATAAGCCATAAAAGTAGCGTTAATCATTTGTTTTAAATAAAGAAAACGCATTAATGTTATATAGTATTTATTAACGAGACAAAGTAAAAAAATAAGACGTAAAATGAATTCTGGCATAAAATCAACTCTGCTACCATCAATAACAACTGAATTATTAAGTAAAACCAATTTTAATGGTGATAATGCATTTATCGCAATTTGTACCACTCGATAACGAAATTTTTATCAGTAATTCTAAATATAAAATGCTTGATCATAAATTTAAAGATCTACGCAGCATTGCAGCAAAGCGTAATAAATTATCTCAGGTGCAGACAAAACTAGAGATGCTAATTTTATGATAATAAGTGCCCAGAAGTTATGTATTGAAGTTGAACTTTGGTTTGGTATTATGAAAATCATCAGAATAACCGAAGAACAATCACTTACAGATTTTGTGAGGATGAAAAAGAATAAAAGGAAATACTGATTTATAAACGATGACATTACGTACTTACTCAATCTTAAAGCGTTATTCATCGATCAAACAAAGGGTAATTTGGATCGAGTTCAAGGCGTTAGGTGAAATGTTGTTTTTGGCGTGAAAAGATCTGAGAGAACTATGTTACGCTGTTTTTCGAAGAAACAATCAAATGGACAGTTTCACACTACGGCAAGAGGCATTCCAACAACTGGCAGAATCATTAAGCAACAAATTATGCTCAACTGTTAGTCGCCAATAGAACAAGACTTGAGGTAGTGAGTTTTTGTTATAAATAATATTTTTAAAATAACATCAAAGAAGGAACTATTATGCTTGAATATGTAGCACTTGGCTTGTTAGTTTTTGTTGCGCTTACATTGTTTTATGGGATCATTGCTGTGCATGATATTCCATACGAAATTGCTGTCCACCGAAATCACCCACAACAAGATGCGATACACGTTGCAGGCTGGATAAGTTTATTTACCTTGCATGCGTTATGGCCTTTTTTATGGATTTGGGCAACTTTATATCGTGAAGATCGTGGCTGGGGATTTATTAACAAACAAAAAGCAGACAGCAAGGCATTAAAAAATCTACAAAAGCGTGTGGAGTTACTTGAAAAGCAACCAATTGTAACGCCTAAAGATGATTGAAATAATAAAAAACCAATAACGTTAATATTAAAGTTTAAAGGGAGTGGTTTAATAATGGATTTATTGCTTATTTTAACGTATACCGCGATTTGTATTGTCGTTTTTAAAATTTTTAAGATACCATTAAATAAATGGTCTATCCCTACGGCTGTATTAGGTGGGATCATCTTAATTGGTGGGCTTGTGGTATTGATGAATTATAATCACCCATACTCTGAAATCACTCGTAAATACTTTGTTTCTACGCCAGTTCTTCCTGATGTAAGAGGTCGTGTTTTAACCGTGGATGTACAGCCAAACGAACTTGTTAAAAAAGGCGATGTACTTTTTTCAATTGATCCTATCCCATTCCAATATAAAGTAGACGGCTTGACTGCTAAGCTATCTGCTGCAAAAAAAGATTTAAAACGCGCTACACAATTATATAAAAAGCAAGTCGGTTCTAAACGTGATGTTGACGTGATGCTCTCTCGGGTTGATGAGTTACGAGCAAAGCTTTATGAAGCCGAATATGACTTAAAAAGAACTAAAGTGAGAGCTACATCAGCTGGTTTTGTAACTCAAAACTTCGTTTTTCCTGGCTTTATGGCGTTACCTGTCCCTTTAAGACCAGCCATGACATTTGTGCAAAGCAATTCGTTTAATTTTGTTGGTTGGTATCGTCAAAATAGCAGTTTGCGCTTGAAAAAAGGTTTTGATGCTGAAATTGCCTTTGATGCTATTCCAGGTAAAGTATTCACAGCAAAAGTTGACAAAGTATTACCCGTTATCGGGGAAGGTGAATTGCAAGCTGATGGCCGATTAATCAAGTTAGGTGTTTTAGGTATAATACCTGGCAGGATACCTGTTGTGTTTAAGATCAACGATCCCCGTTTTGCTCAGTTTGCTGCTCAAATACCAGGAGGAGCCTACGGGCAAAGTGCAATTTATTCTGATAGCTTTACCCATGTTGCGATCATGCGAAGAATTTTATTAAGAATGTCCTCATGGATGAGTTACTTTTTTCCATTCCATTAACTTATCACGCGGTGTATGGGAACTTGGTAAATCCCCATGTGACGTAAAGATGAAAATTCAGATCTGTAAATTGTTTCAAAAGGCGAGGCATAACATTTCACGCTGAGATAATTAACAGATGTTACGCATTTAAAGCCAGTGCTTAATTCAAAGCTTTTATTACAGCTTTTGTACTTTGATGTAACGCTTCTTTTTTAAACCGAATGTCTCAAGTACTTGTTTAAAGTGTATACTCTCCTCATTCTAGCGTTTCCAACAAAGACATGAAAAGATGGTTAGTCTCTGCCATCTTTGTTTTTGTTGGTGATTTTGCGAGTGCCATGTTAGATTTTATATTTTTATAAAACTTCAAGTTTACACTTTTTTTGATAGTATCATTCTCTAAGAAATATATACCCATGTGACGTAAAAGTGCAAATTCAGCAAGGGGAATAGTACCAAGCTGTGAGGCATAAAATTGCCCTTTGGTGATTAACTGCGTTAATCACCAAAGG
>JAGLDN010000088.1 GCA_023145575.1 Psychromonas sp. | reverse complement strand
TGTGAATTTAGTTGACCACGTCAGCATAAGCATTAAATTCTTTATTTTATTTGTGTTATTTTATGATTTAGGAACAATCTTATGCCTCGTGTGTGTGCACAATTTTACGATTTGATTTTGCATTTCGTGGATCCATGGGTATATAATTTTATTTTAAATTGATCCTCTTGCATTAATAACACTTACAAATATTGCCTAGCAAAAACCATCAAATTCAAGGCATAATTTTTTTATTATGACCGTTCCAACGTTTTACATAATGGATTGTTAATGTATCTAAAGCCATTTGTTTAACAAACCTATTTTGATAACAGCTCCGAGCTCTGTGTGCTAAGTTTTTAATGATAAAAATAAGCATTTTTAGTTACTTAATGAACTTAATTAAGAAGGGTTATGAGATAAATCTTGTCGCCTCCCGTGTTTGGAAAGGAACTAATATGAATAATAAATCAGAAATAAGAGATACGTTCGGTAGAAAGTTTGAATACCTGCGATTATCAATCACTGATGAATGTAATTTTAAGTGTAACTATTGTTTGCCTGATGGCTATGCTCGAACACATGAAAAACAATTTTTAAGTCAAATAGAGATACAAAATCTAGTCATTGCTTTTAGTGAATTAGGAACGAAAAAAGTACGCATTACTGGTGGTGAGCCAAGTTTGCGAAAGGATTTTAGTTCAATTGTTAACATAATTTCGTTGATCAATGGTATTGAAAAAGTAGCAGCGACAACCAATGGCTATCGCCTTAAAAAAAATGCACATCATTGGATCGAGGCAGGTCTCGATGCCATTAACGTGAGTGTTGACAGTCTTGATGCAAATACATTTAACTTGATAACAGGGAAAAACATTTTCAACAAGGTGATTGATGGTGTCAATGCGGCTATTAGTGCTGGTTATCGGCAAATTAAAATTAATAGCGTGTTAATGAAAGGCATTAATGAGGGTGATTTGATACATTTTTTAGCGTGGATAAAGGATCATCCTATTCAATTACGTTTTATTGAGCTGATGCAAACGGGCAATAATGAAGTGTTTTTTAATAAGCATCACGTTTCTGGAGAAACAATTAAATCATATTTACTTAAAAGTGGTTGGATGAAAAAAGTACCATTAAGTCATGACGGGCCGGCACAAGTCTTTATGCACCCCAGTTACCAAGGTGAAATTGGTTTAATTATGCCTTATAGCAAGGATTTTTGTAAAAACTGTAATCGATTGCGAGTTTCATCGATAGGGAAATTACACCTTTGCCTCTTTGGTGATGAAGGTATCAATTTGCGTGATTTACTGCAGGTTAAAAGTAACAAAGAAAAATTAAAAAAACGTATTTTAACTGCGCTCACAGATAAAAAAGAAAGCCACTATTTACAAGCTGGGATCACTGGTGCCACACCTCATTTAGCATCCATTGGTGGATAATAAATTGGTGGGTAACATAATGCACAAAAAACACACATAAATATCTTTATTTGCGAGCAAAGTCACATTAGTTTCAAGCTGTTTTGTTTAATATTATTCAAAGCATCTTCAATATAGTATGTTGTTTTATATACATATACAGATTTATTTTCAAGATGAAGCATGGGTATCGGTATGATTGAATCATTTGGCGTTAATCGTTTATCTTTAATCAAGGTTATTCATGCAGTTTAATGCTAATAAACGTAATTTGTTTCGAAGGTCTAGATCAAATTCCACTTATAAATTATTACCGTGGATAAAAAGTGTAGAGCAATTTTTAACTGAGTGTACACAGTGTGGTGACTGCCAATCAGCGTGCCCTGAAAAAATTATAATAAGGGGAGACGGTGGCTTTCCAGCGATAAATTTTGATCTTGGTGAATGTAATTTCTGTGGTGAATGTGCAAATAGCTGTTCTTTGCCTTTATTTAATACAATAAGTTCAATACCGTGGACAATCAAAGCAGTCATCGCGGATGATTGTTTGGCCAATAAAAGTGTATATTGTCGTAGTTGTGCTGAAAGTTGTGAGCCGTTAGCTCTATCTTTTAAAATTGGAATCAGTGCAGTACCTAAAATAGACTTATCACTATGTAATGGCTGTGGCGCATGTGTTGCCACTTGTCCAACGAAATCAATCACCCTTAAGGAGGCTACGTGACCGAAACAGAATTACATGTCTCAAGTTTGATTGTGCATATAAATCGCAACAAAGCAGATAGCATCAAAGCGAGTATAAATTTACTTGTAGGTGCTCAGGTAATCATTATTTCCCCAGAAGGAAAAGCGATTGTAGTTTTAGAAGCATCAAATCAAGGTCAAATTATGGAAGTGATTGATCAAATAAATGAATTTGATGGTGTGATTAATATAGGGTTGGTTTATCACGAGTTTGAAACGTTATGCGATGGGATTTCAACATGCTAATTAAGCAGTATTACGTAGTAAAAATAGTTTAATTACACCGTAAGTTACATGACTAACGCTATTATTTTAAAACGAAAGGTCGCATGTGTATCAATTGTTTTATAAGTGAGGGAATGAGATGAACTTTACAAGACGTGAATTTATGAAAGCACAAGCGATAGCCTCTGCGGTGGCGGTTGCTGGAATAACGTTGCCAACCTCTGCTACTAATTTAATAGCGAGTAAAGATGCGACAAAGATAAAATGGGACAAAGCACCGTGCCGTTTTTGTGGTACAGGTTGTAGTGTGTTAGTTGGGACACAAAAAGGGCGTATAGTAGCAACGCAAGGCGATCCAGATGCCCCCGTAAATAAAGGACTTAACTGTATCAAAGGTTATTTTTTATCTAAAATAATGTACGGAAAAGATCGTTTAACAACACCCTTATTGCGCATGACAGACGGCGTTTATAATAAAGATGGGCAATTTAAACCGGTGTCATGGGATCATGCATTTAAGATCATGGCAGATAAGTATAAATCTGCTTTAAAAAAGAACGGACCGACATCTGTGGGCATGTTTGGCTCTGGTCAATGGACGGTATGGGAAGGCTACGCAGCTTTAAAAGTAATGAAAGCTGGGTTGCGCACTAATAATCTTGATCCCAATGCCCGTCATTGTATGGCATCAGCCGTTGGGGGATTTATGCGCACCTTTGGCATTGATGAGCCGATGGGTTGTTATGATGATCTAGAAAATGCAGATGTGTTTGTTTTATGGGGATCAAACATGGCTGAAATGCACCCTATTTTATGGTCTCGCTTAACAGATCGTCGTTTAAGTAATCCTGATGTGCGTGTGCATGTATTATCAACTTATACGCATCGCTCCTTTGAACTTGCTGATAACGGTATGATTTTTACGCCACAAACTGATCTTGTTATTCTTAACTATATTGCAAACTATATTATTAAAAATAATGCAGTAGATAAGGATTTCGTTAAGAAACACGTTAACTTTCGCAAAGGAGTGACGGATATTGGCTATGGTTTACGACCATCGAACCCACTTGAAAAAGCGGCAAAAAACAATAATTCAGGCGCGTCATCATCAATATCATTTGAAGAGTTTGCAGAATTTGTAGCTGATTATACACTAGAGCACACTGTGAAAATGTCTGGTGTGCCAGCGGATCAATTAATTGCGTTAGCTAAAGTTTATGCGGATCCAACCAAAAAAGTAACCTCATATTGGACAATGGGCTTTAACCAACACACGCGTGGTGTATGGGCAAACAACCTTTGTTATAACATTCATTTACTAACGGGTAAAATTTCAAAACCAGGATCTGGCCCGTTTTCATTAACAGGTCAACCTTCGGCGTGTGGAACAGCGCGTGAAGTAGGTACCTTCTCGCATCGCCTTCCAGCTGATTTACAGGTAAAAAACCCTAAACATCGTGCAATAGCTGAGAAGATTTGGAAATTACCATCGGGCACTATCCCTGCAAAGCCAGGTTATCACGCGGTATTGCAAAACCGTATGCTAAAAGATGGTAAACTAAATGTTTGTTGGGTAATGTGCAATAATAATATGCAGGCTGGGGCAAATATCAATGAAGAAATCATTCCAGCCTACCGTAATCCAGATAACTTTATTATCGTCTCTGATCCCTATCCAACAGTGACGGCACAAATGGCTGATTTGATCCTACCAACAGCGATGTGGGTTGAAAAAGAGGGCGCTTACGGCAATGCTGAGCGTCGTACACAATTCTGGCGTCAACAAGTTGAATCCCCAAAAGATGCCAAGTCTGATTTATGGCAACTGGTTGAATTTTCTAAACGCTTCAAAATTGAAGACGTTTGGCCAGAAGATCTCATCGCTAAAAAGCCGAGTGTTCGTGGTAAAACCATGTATCAAGTACTTTTTGAAAATGGTAACGTTAATAAATTCAACGTTAAGGAATTAAAAAAAGATCAGCTAAATGATGAGTCACGGGATTTTGGTTATTACATTCAAAAAGGATTATTTGAAGAATATGCAACATTTGGCCGTGGCCATGCCCATGATTTAGCACCTTTTGATCAATACCATAAAGCGCGAGGTCTACGCTGGCCAGTTGTGGACGACAAAGAAACATTATGGCGGTTCCGTGAAGGTTATGATCCGTATGTTGAAAAAGGCAGTAAATTACAGTTTTATGGTAACGCAGACAAAAAAGCAAATATATTCGCCTTACCCTATGAGCCGCCTGCTGAATCACCTGATAAAGAGTATGACTTATGGTTCTGTACAGGGCGTGTGCTTGAACATTGGCATTCAGGCTCAATGACGCGTCGTGTGCCTGAGCTATATCGAGCATTTCCTGATGCGGTTGTGTTTATGCACCCAGATGATGCTAAATCACGTAAATTAAGACGTGGCGATGAAATAGTACTTGCCTCGCGTCGTGGTAAATTAACGTCGAGAGTTGAAACGCGAGGTCGTAACAGACCGCCGAAAGGCCTAGTATTTATGCCTTGGTTTGATGCAAAGCAACTCTCAAATAAGATAACACTTGATGCAACTGATCCGCTTTCTAAACAAACTGATTACAAAAAATGTGCAGTTAAAATCACGAGAAAAGTGTAGTCGAATCTCATGGGGAAAAAATTAATACGCAGTAAAACCCGTCGGCAATTTATAGTAGATGCAAGCAAAAGTGCCTGTGCTGTTGGTTTTTTAGGATTTGGTCTGGCAATGTATTCTAAGAAGAGTGAATCCTTAAATACGCAAATATTGCGTCCGCCAGGTGCATTAGGAGAGAAGGACTTTCAATCAGCTTGTATTCGATGTGGTTTATGTGTTGAAGCTTGTCCACATGACATGCTTAAACTTGGCAGGTTATTTGGTTCGGTTGCAACTGGGACGCCCTATTTTATTGCCCGCACGGATCCGTGTGAAATGTGTGAAGATATTCCTTGTAAGCTTGCTTGTCCTACTGGTGCTCTGGATCCTAAGTTAGATAACATTGATGACGCGAGAATGGGACTTGCTGTATTACTAGATCAAGAAAACTGTTTAAATTTTCAAGGGTTGCGTTGTGAAGTTTGCTATCGTGTTTGTCCGTTAATTGATAAAGCGATAACCCTAGAAACACGTCGTAATACACGAACGGGGATGCACGCGATGTTTATTCCAACAGTACATTCAGATGTGTGTACTGGTTGTGGAAAATGTGAAGAATCATGTGTCCTACCTGTGGCGGCGATAAAAGTGTTACCTTTGTCAGTTGCAAAAGGTAAATTAGGTGAATTTTATCGTTGGGGTTGGAAAGAAAAAGAAAAAGCTGGCAAGTCTCTGATTGATCCTGTGTTAGATCTACCCGATCGTGTGCCGGATAGTTTGAAATGAGAAATTCAAATTCGCTGGGGCAAGAAGCCATTAACAAAAAAGGTTTTTTTTTAGCAAACCGGTTTTTAATTTTACGTCGATTATCACAAATTACCATTTTAACGCTTTTTCTTCTTGGTCCATTGCTTGGTATTTGGATAATTCAAGGTAATTTGAGTTCAAGTTTATTACTCGATGTCATTCCATTTACCGATCCCTTTGTGTTAACGCAAAGTATGATGGCAGGGCATATTCCTATTTCTGATGCTTTTGTTGGCTTTGCTATTGTCGTTTTATTTTATTTAGTGATAGGGGGACGTGTGTTTTGCTCATGGGTCTGCCCAGTTAATTTAATCACGGACGCGGCATCATGGTGTCGTCGCGCACTCAAATTACGCAAAGAAATAATAATCAGTCGTCAATTACGTTATTGGATCTTAGCCATGGTCATGATCTTGCCATTATTTACGGGTGTAATGTCATGGGAAATGATTAATCCTGTATCAGCATTACATCGAGGTTTGTTTTTTGGTATGGGGCTTGGTTGGATATTGTTTTTTATTATTTTTGCTTTTGACTTATTGGCTGTAGAGCATGGTTGGTGTGGTCATTTATGCCCAGTGGGTGTTTTTTACTCTTTAATAAATCGCTTTAGTTTAATCAAAATAGATGCAAAAAATCGTGCCAAATGTACAGACTGTATGGATTGTTTTGAGGTTTGTCCTGAGCCGCAAATTTTGAAAGGTCCAGTTTATGGGCATAATAAAAACATAGCAACCCTAGTAAATGATATGCATTGCACTAACTGCGGTCGTTGTGTTGATGTTTGTGCAGAAGATGTATTCGTCATAACCACCCTGTTTAATGCTAATAAAAAACCTCACTAAGGATGGAGAATTTAAAATGAAAAAAATGCTAACAGCTGTATTAATAACAGGTATTCTGGCATTAACAACAGCATGGAGTAGTGAGTTAATGTCATCGTCCAATTCTGGCGGCGTTTCATCGTTGAGGGGGAATGTTGCAATATCGGCTATCAATCAATCGGAAAGCCTCAAAAAAAATAAA
Organism: Psychromonas sp.; assembly: GCA_023145575.1. Lineage (GTDB taxonomy): Bacteria > Pseudomonadota > Gammaproteobacteria > Enterobacterales > Psychromonadaceae > Psychromonas. The sequence goes on along the minus strand of JAGLDN010000088.1, from coordinate 1,265 downwards.
AAAGATTCAGGGTTAATTGATTTGGGTTACATCACTCAACCACCGCTTATTCCACATAAAATTCGAGGATATCGCATTGATGTATTGTCAAATAAATGTCTCTCTTGCCATTCTTGGAAAAATGCAAACGAAAATAACGCAACTAAAATTAGCGTAACGCATTTCAGGACGCGTGATGGAGCCGTGTTATCAGATGTTTCGCCTAGACGTTACTTTTGTTTGCAGTGCCACGTACCGCAAACCGATGCAAAGCTGATCGTTGGAAATAGTTTTAAACCTGTTAAAGCATTACAATAGAAGAGACTTATATGTTAAAATTTTTAAAACGCCTATGGTTAATAATGAAGAGACCATCATCAGCATCGATGGGTTTTATTTTGTTACTTGGTTTTATCGGTGGCGTTATTTTCTGGGGTGGTTTTAATACCAGTTTAGAATTAACCAATACCGAACAATTTTGTATTAGTTGTCATTCAATGCACGATAATTCCTATGAGGAATATAAAGATTCAATTCATTACTCAAACCGATCTGGGGTGCGTGCAACCTGCCCTGATTGTCATGTCCCTCGAAAATGGACAGATAAAATTGTGCGTAAGATCCAAGCCAGTACAGACTTATGGGGGCGCATTGTTGGTTCGGTTGATACGCGTGAAAAATTTGTTAACAAACGTCGTTACATGGCGGAGCGCGAGTGGAAGCGCATGAAAGCCAATGATTCTCTTGTGTGTCGTAACTGTCATAACTTTAAATATATGGACTTTTCTGAGCAAGCGCCACTGAGTGCTAGAATGCATTCAACTGCACTTGCATCAGGCAAAAAAACCTGTATTGATTGCCATAAAGGCATTGCACATAAACTGCCAGATATGACTGGTGTAAAAGGTTGGTAATAGCATATCAGAGCACACTCATTGTAAATTGATTGTTATAAAAAGGGGCTAAAGCTTCGCTGGATCAGGTAAGTTGGCTCAATTATAGTTTGTTATAAAATTTCGACGTAGCGCGACTTGTTAAAAATTAAAGTCTTTATTTTAATTCTTGTAGCAGCTGATTTTATGCCAAGTAGTTCGGTACAATTTGTATTACAGACGTTTCATCTTTACGTCACATAATTTAGTACGGGTATACAAGGGGTTTTGTGGTGGCGTTTATGTACATATTAGTGAAATACAGCATTACAACCGAGGTGATTACCTAAAAGATCCAGTGCTAATAATTGATATAAAAATACTAAAAACATTAGGGGCTGTTGATCTTTGTTT
>JAGLDN010000087.1 GCA_023145575.1 Psychromonas sp. | reverse complement strand
TTAGGAATTAAAGTCTTTATTTTTAATTCGACCTTTGATGATTAACTAGGTTGATCTACAATGGTTGAATGAATATAAAGACTTTAATGCCTAACGAGTCGTTTTAAGTTGAAATTTTATCACTTTGTTGATTGGCACAAGTAGCCAGTCCCGTTGGCGCGCTAACTCGCTTTGTTGACATCTAAAGCCGCCTTGCGTTGCAACAATCGAAGAGAAATAACCATGAAAGAATTAACATCTTACTGTTAATTCTACCGAAAAATCATTAGCCTAGCTAATCGATGATAGTTAATATGTTGCGACATATTATGATCATCTAATTCGTGCCTAATGTTTCAGTTTTACGTTACATGGGTACATTCACTCATATTAATGATGCAAGGGTTTCATTGATATATAAAATACGGAGTTCACTCTTGTGAAAATCTACAATTGCAAAAGTTAATTATGACACGTCCAGATGATTGGCATGTGCATTTACGCGATGGGGAAGCATTAGTTGATACAGTGCGCGATACAAGCAGATATATGCGCCGCGCTATTATCATGCCAAATATTATCCCACCTGTTACGACAACTTCATTAGCAAACGCTTATAAAAAACGTATTTTAAAAGCAAGTATTGACAAAAAATTTCAGCCTTTAATGACACTTTATTTAACGGATAATACGACGGCTGATGAAATAAAAAAAGCGAAAGATTCTGGCTTCGTTTACGCTGCGAAATTATATCCCGCAGGTGCAACAACAAATTCAAACGCGGGAGTCACCTCTACAATGAATATCTCTAATGCCTTACAAGCAATGCAATACGTGGGAATGCCGTTGCTGGTGCATGGTGAAGTCACAGATCATGATATTGATATTTTTGACCGTGAAGAGACGTTTTTAAAGACTGTATTGCAACCACTTGTTATACAATATCCGCAGTTAAAAATAGTCCTTGAACACATTACAACCCGACAAGCTGTTGAGTTTGTTGAGCAAGCAGGCAATAATATTGCAGCAACGATAACCGCGCATCATTTATTATTTAACCGAAACCATATGCTACTAAACGGCATTAAACCGCACTTTTATTGTTTGCCAATATTAAAACGTAAAGACCATCAACAAGCATTAATTAATGCAGCCACAAGTGGATCAAGCAAGTTCTTTTTGGGGACCGATTCAGCGCCGCATACGCGTAAAAATAAAGAGTCAAACTGTGGATGTGCAGGATCTTATACCGCTTTTGCCGCAATCGAGTTGTATGCAGAAGTATTTGACCAACAAAATGCACTTGATAAATTAGAGGCTTTTGCAAGTTTCAATGGCCCTGACTTTTACAATTTAGCGCGTAATTTAGATACAATTGAATTGCACAAAGAATGTTGGACGGTGCCTCATAGCATGAAATTTGGAGATGATAGGCTCGTGCCAATTAAAGCTGGCGAGACTATCCGATGGAAAGTTGTAATTTAAAAATAAAAAAAGCCAAAGTGTTTAGTTTCGGCTTTTGATGTCATACAAATCGTAACGTAATCAGCGGCATTTACCAGCCAGTAACTTCACGTAATGTTTTACCAATGTCTGCAAGAGATTTGGTCGTTTTGACACCCGCATCTTCAAGTGCTTTAAACTTATCTTTTGCCGTACCTTTCCCGCCTGCGACAATGGCACCTGCGTGTCCCATACGTTTACCAGGTGGCGCGGTAACACCCGCAATGTAAGATACAACAGGTTTTGTTACGTGCTCTTTAATAAATGCAGCAGCCTCTTCTTCTGCTGTGCCACCTATTTCACCGATTATTACAATTGCTTTTGTTTCTGGATCTTCTTGAAACAATTTAAGGATATCAATAAAACTTGAACCTGGAATGGGATCACCACCAATACCAACACAGGTTGATTGCCCAAAACCTTCATCAGTCGTTTGTTTTACTGCTTCATAGGTTAATGTGCCTGAACGAGAAATGATGCCTACTTTTCCTTTTTTATGAATATGTCCTGGCATAATGCCAATTTTACATTCCTCTGATGTAATAATACCGGGACAGTTTGGCCCAATCATAACAACACCCGCTTGATCTAATTTTAATTTAACTGACACTAAATCAAGTGTTGGTATGCCTTCTGTGATAGTAATAATAAGTTTAATACCCGCATCAATAGCTTCTAAAATAGCATCTTTACAAAATGGAGCGGGTACATAAATAACCGATGTTGTTGCACCTGTTTTCTCGACTGCTTCATGTACTGTATTAAAAACAGGTAAGCCTAAATGTGTTTGCCCGCCTTTTCCAGGAGACACTCCCCCAACCATTTTTGTACCGTATTCAATGGCTTGTTCACTATGAAAAGTACCTTGACCGCCAGTAAAACCCTGACAAATTACTTTTGTATCTTTATTAATTAGAATGCTCATTATTTTCCACCTGCCGCAGCTACCGCTTCATCGGCTGCATTTTCTAGTGATGTTGCTGCAATAATATTAAGATCAGATTTCGCTAATATCTCAAGAGCTAGCTCCGCATTATTGCCCTCTAGTCGAGCAATAACCGGCACTGATACACCGACCTCTTTAATTGCACCGATGATACCATTTGCAATCAGATCACACCGCACGATACCACCAAAAATATTGACTAAGATAGCTTTGACATTAGTATCAGATAATATGATTTTGAATGCTTCAATAACTCGCTCTTTCGTTGCGCTGCCGCCAACATCTAAAAAATTCGCTGGTTTGCCACCATGAAGTTGCACAATATCCATTGTGCCCATTGCAAGACCCGCACCATTGACCATGCAACCAATGTTTCCATCTAAAGAAACATAGGTTAGTTCCCACTTTTCAGCCTGCACTTCACGTTCATCACCTTGTGATATATCGTTAATGCCATGCAATTCTTTTTGACGAAACATTGCATTTGAATCAATGCTGACTTTGCCATCGAGACAAATTAAATCGCCTGTTTTAGTAACCACTAAAGGGTTAATTTCGAGTAAAGATAAATCTTTTTCTTGAAAAATTTTAGCAAGGCCTAAAAACAGCTGAGTAAACTGCCCTATTTGATGTTTAGAAAGCCCAAGCTTAAATGCTAACGCTCGCCCTTGATAAGGTTGAGCACCTACAAGTGGATCAATCATCACTGTATGAATCAATTCAGGGGTTTCTTCTGCGACTTTTTCAATTTCAACACCACCTTCGGTTGATGCCATAAAAGTAACACGTTGTGAAGCACGATCAATTACCGCACCTAAATACAATTCATTGCCAATATCACTACAAGCTTCGATTAATAATTTATTGACTATCTGACCATGCACATCTGTTTGATAAGTAACTAAATTTTTACCCAACCATTTATGTGCAAAGTCTCGTAACCCGTCCTTGGTATTAACAAGCTCAACGCCACCCGCTTTGCCACGCCCACCTGCATGTACTTGACATTTAATAACCCATTTATTTCCACCGAGTGATGTGGCTGCATTTACTGCACCTTCTGCGCTATCACACACCTGACCCTGAGGTATGGGAAGCCCATATTCTTGAAACATTTTTTTTGCCTGATATTCATGCAAATTCATGATTTATTCCCATAGTTTAATATAAAAAAACACAAAATAATTGTGCAATACTTTCTTCACTTTCTTCGATTTAGTTAAGCGATTATACACAGAATATTTTAAGATGAAAACCCGGCAAGAAAAATTGTACCTCGGTAATCGACATAAAATCCCCTCTAGATGATGCATTGCATTAATCATATTGCTAGAGGGAAATTGATACCAAGTACATTACTCATGTTTCGGGGTTCAAATGATTAACAGATAAACGCAAATGGACTGTTAATTCTTATGTTAGTTATTGTAATGCCTCTTATCGAAGCGCGAAACTGTCCATTTGCATTGTTTGTTCAAAAAACTGCATTATGGAGTTTTCAATATTTTCTAAAATATTAACTCGAACTTTACCCGTCAAAAATAACATTTCACTTAACGCCTTGAACTCCATCCCAATTAGCCTTTGTTTGATACATAAATAACGATTGAAAATTGAATAAGTACGTAATGCCATCGTTTGTAAACTGTATTTCATTTTGTTCTTTTTCTTCCTCACAAGAGCTGTAAGTGATTGTTATTAGCTCAATATGATAATTTTATTAGTGCCAAACCAAGGATCAGCTAAAAAACAATCAGCTTCAATAGCTAACTTCTAAGCTCTTTTGATCATCAAAATCAGCATATCTGGTTTTGTCTACGCCTGAGATGATTTATAACGCTTTGCTGCAATACTGCGTAGATCTTTGAATTTATGATCAAGCATTTGATCTTTAGAATTACTGATAAAATTTAGTTATCAAGTGATACAAATTGCGCTTCGTTTGCTCGTGCAAGTGTTAAAATTTGTTGCCCTATTACACATCGAGAGGTTAAATGTTGAAAGAGACTTGAAACGCCTAGCATGCTTTTACCTGCTCTTATTTTAACGCAGTCATCGACGATAAAATGCAGTTGTTTTGGTGTTGATCTTTATTACTTTTTTGGCAGTGATTAGCTGTCGTTTAGCCAATTTATATCTTCTTTATTAAGCGGAGCGTACCATTCATCTTTTTTCATATCCGAAAAGCTCAGCAAAGGATCCTTTTAAAACATGCTCATTGTTTGAACTTTAATGCAAACAATAAGGATCAAAAAATAGAATACAGGATTTATGTCTTTTGCAAATCGTTTAGAAAATTTTGCCTGTGAAACAAACGATTAAACGTAGGCGTTTTCCAACTTGAGCTAAATACATTATCAACATTAAAATTGGTTTTAGTTAATACTTCAGTTGTTACTGATGGTAACAAAGTTGATTTTTTGCCAGGATTTATTTTAACGCCTTATTATTTTTTTACTTTGTTTCGTTAAAAACCATTAAATAACATTAAGGCACTTTCTTGATTTAAAACAATTAGATATCATTGATTTAATGACTCATTTGAACTCCGAAAGTTGACTACCTTAGTACAATTTGCCTATCTGGCGTTGCAGTTCGAAGTGGCATGGGTAAATGTGTTAAATATCTAATAAAAGCCGTGTTGGATCCTCTAATAAATCTTTAATCGCCACTAAGAAACTGACAGATTCTTTGCCATCAACCAAACGATGATCATACGATAATGCTAAATACATCATCGGCAAGATTTTAACCTCGCCATCTACCGCCATTGGGCGATCTTGAATTTTATGCATTCCAAGGATAGCTGCTTGTGGCAAGTTAATAATAGGTGTTGATAACAAGGAGCCAAATACACCGCCATTGGTTATCGTAAAGTTTCCCCCGATCATTTCATCAACACTTAATTTTCCATCACGACCTCGAATTGCAAGTGTTTTAATCGCGGTTTCAATTTCAGGCATATTTAACGTATCAGTATCATGTAATACAGGTGTTACAAGTCCGCGAGGGGTAGAAACGGCAATGCTGATATCAAAAAAATTATGATAAACGATATCATCCCCATCAATTGCTGCGTTAATTTCAGGAAAACGTTTTAGCGCTTCAGTCACCGCTTTAATATAAAATGACATATAACCCAAGCGAACCCCGTGTTTTTTCTCGAATATCTCTTGATATTGTTCACGAAGATCCATAATTGGCTTCATATTAACTTCATTAAATGTTGTTAACATTGCCGTGGAATTTTTAGCCTCAAGCAATCGCTCGGCAACACGTTTACGCAGGCGAGTCATTGGTATACGTTTATCGCTTCTCGATGCGACCGCTTTAACAATATCAACTTGCGCGGCCCCCTGTTCAGGTGCATTTTTTGCACTCATTGCTTTGATATGTTTTTCTACATCGGCAAGCGTAATTGCCCCCCCCTTTCCCGTGCCCTTAATTGTATTTGCATCAAGATCTTTCTCTACAATGACTCGACGTACAGAGGGACTTGCATCTATATTATCATTGGTTTTTACTGAATCAATTGACTGTGTTTCTGTTGGAGCATCACTTTTAACCATTTTACCAAGTAATTGTTTTGATAAAACAGTGGAGCCTTCTTCTTCTATGATTTCTTGCAAAACACCAGAAACACTCGCAGGCACTTCTAAAACAACTTTATCTGTTTCTATTTCAACAACGACTTCGTCACGCTCAACAAAATCTCCCACTTTTTTTAGCCAGCTTGCAACAGTTGCATCTGCAACTGACTCTGGAAGTTCGGGTACTAATAATTCAATCATAATATTGTCCTACTCTTATATATTTTATTTTAGTTGTACCTAGGTATCGTTTGGGTACACATTGATTTTTATTCGATAAAATTAAGGGCTGCATTTATCAGTGATTTTTGTTGCGTTAAATGTAAAGACATATAACCCACAGCTGGAGAAGCTGACGCTTCTCTTCCTGCATATTTAATCGTTACTCCCTCGGGAATTAAGAAATTAAAATTATGCTGACTTGAGTACCAAGCCCCTTGATTTTGAGGCTCTTCTTGACACCAGACATAATCAGTTACATGCAAATAATCGGATAAAATTGCTCGTAGCTCTTCTAATGGAAACGGATAAAGTTGCTCAATGCGTATAATGAGAACATTATTAAGTTCACATTCACGGCGTTTAGCTAAAAGATCATAATAGACTTTACCACTACATAAGACAACACGATCAATGAGCTTGTTATCATGTTCATCAATTTCTCCAATAACATTTTTGAAGGTACCATGTGCTAATTCATCGAGTGATGAGACGGCTAGGGGATGTCGAAGTAATGATTTAGGTGACATAACAACAAGTGGCCTACGCATAGTCCGTACTACTTGACGGCGTAGCATATGATAAACTTGCGCGGGTGTTGAGGGAATACACACTTGCATATTTGATTCAGCACAAAGTTGTAAATAGCGCTCAAGTCTTGCTGACGAATGCTCTGGTCCCTGCCCTTCATATCCGTGTGGCAATAAAATAGTTAATGCACACATTCTCCCCCACTTTTGCTCGCCTGAAGATATAAATTGATCAAATACAACCTGGGCACCATTTGCAAAATCACCAAATTGAGCTTCCCAAATACACAGTCCTTTAGGCGCAGCAGTTGCATAACCGTATTCAAATGCTAATACTGCAGCTTCTGATAACACTGAATCATAAACATCAAAATGTCCTTGATTTTTAGATATATTTTTTAAAGGGAAGTATTCAGTACCATCTGTTTGACAATGTAAAACAGCGTGACGGTGAAAGAAAGTGCCACGACCAGAATCTTGCCCGATAAGACGAACATTATATTGTTTGTCAAGTAATGTTGCATAAGCCAATGTTTCAGCAAAACCCCAATCAAGTAACTTGTCACCTTTTGCCATTAACGCGCGATCTTCATATATTTTTTGAACGCGAGGATGTGGCACTTTATCCTCAGGGTATTGGCTTACTAACGTGGCTAATGCTTTTAAACGTTCCATGGAGTAACTTGCATCATAAACTTCATCCCATTTTCGTTTAATATAGGGGCTCCAATCAATAGGAGACTTGGTTATTTCTCGCCATTCTTTCACGACAATATTACCATTATCTAGTGCATCGCGATAAGCATTAAAAATTTGTTTGGGTTTATCTGGCAAGATCAATTCCTCAGAAATTAATTGTTGCGCATAGAGCTCTCTCGTTGTGGCATGTTTTTTGATTTTTTGATACATCAATGGTTGAGTCGCACTAGGCTCATCAGCTTCATTATGACCATGACGACGGTAACAAACTAATTCAATAACAACATCACGCTTGAATTTATTTCTATAATCTAGTGCTATTTGAGTTGCTAAAACCACCGCTTCGGGATCATCACCGTTAACATGAAAAATAGGGGCTTGTACCATTTTGGCAATATCGGTGCAGTAACGTGTTGAACGAGTATCTTCAGGGTTTGATGTGGTAAACCCAATTTGGTTATTGATAACAATGCGAATTGTACCACACACTTTAAATGCACGCGCTTGTGACATATTAAAGGTTTCTTGCACAACGCCCTGCCCTGTTATTGCAGAGTCACCATGAATAGTAATTGGAAGCACACTTTTGCCGACACCATTAAGTCGTTCTTGTCGCGCACGCACAGATCCTAAAACGACTGGGTTTACAATCTCTAAATGTGATGGATTAAAAGCAAGCGATACGTGTACGTCATTCGTTTTTGTATTGAAAGCACAACTATACCCTTGGTGATATTTTACATCACTTGAACCTTCTATTTTTTTGTGTTTGCCTGCAAATTCATCAAATAGTTTTTGCGGTGTTTTACCTAAGACATTAACAAGTACGTTTAAACGCCCTCGATGCGCCATGCCTAAAACAACTTCTTCTGCACCCGTTTCGCCTGCTCGACGGATCAACGCTTTTAGCATCGGGATTAATGAGTCACCACCTTCAAGAGAAAAACGTTTCGCCCCAGGAAATTTAGAGCCAATATATCTTTCAATACCTTCAGCCGCTGTTAATTCTTCTAGAAATCGTAGTTTACTACCTTCAGAATACTGAGGTTTACTTTCACAAGATTCAATACGTTGCTGGATCCAGCATTTTTGTTGAGTATTGGTAATGTGCATATATTCAGCGCCCAAGGTACCGCAGTAAGTACGTTGCAATGATTTCACTAAATCATGTAACACCATGGTTTCAGTACCATTAGCATAAGATCCGACATTAAATTCTTCGCCAAGATCTTTTTCACCTAATCCATGAAAAAACAGGTCAAGTTCGCCGACAATGATAAAATTAGATAAGCCAAGTGGATCCGTATTAGCAACTTCATGCCCCCTATTTCGATAGGAGTCAATTAATTGTAAAACGCGAACTTGTTTGGCGTCATTATGAACAATCGTATCACTTCTTGTGAACGTTTTTGGTTTTCGAGCTGCAATTTTCATTTGCTTTCGCACCGCAGAATGAGGCTCTTCAACCTTATCATTTACTTTTGGTAATTTCTTAAAAACATCTCGCCAACTGGCATCGACTGATTGAGGATCTTCTAGATATTGTTCATAAAGATCTTCAATATAGTTCGCATTAGCCCCCGACAGATGCGATGAATCAAACCATGTTTTCATCACATTATTGATCATTTTCTTTCCTTTTGTACTCGATAATTATGCTTAAATTTTGTAATAAATTCTAAATTGACCGTTGTAATAACATCGATTTAATTTTTCCGATTGCTTTGGTTGGATTTAATTTTTTGGGGCAAACACTCACACAATTCATAATAGTATGACAACGAAATACACTAAAGGCGTCATCTAAATCATTAAGGCGCTCTTCTGTTGCAGTATCTCTACTCTCAACCAGATATCTGTACGCCGCCAACAATCCCGCAGGACCAATAAATTTATCAGGATTCCACCAAAAAGAAGGACATGATGTTGAACAACAGGCACATAAAATACACTCATAAAGCCCTTCTAGCTTTTCTCGTTGTTCGGGGGATTGTTTATACTCACCTGCGGGGGGAAGATTATTATCTGTTATCAAAAAAGGTTTCACTTTTGCATATTGCGTATAAAATTGCGTCATATCGATGACCAGATCACGCACAACTGGCAAACCTGGTAAGGGTCTGATAACAATGGTGTTGTTTGACATCACATCAGATAATGGCGTAATACAGGCCAGTGAGTTTTTACCATTGATGTTCATACCATCTGATCCACAAACACCCTCTCGACATGAACGACGAAAAGACAGTGTTGGATCTTTTTCTTTTAATAAGATAAGCGCATCAAGCACCATCATATCAGATCCTTGAACGACTTCCAGCGAAACTGATTGCATATATGGCTTTACATCTACATCGGGGTTGTAACGATAAATTGAAAATTTAACATTCATAATAAATAGTCTCTTTAGTAAACACGCACTATTGGCGGAAAAGCTTCGCGAGAAACAGGCGACATATTGACATGTCGTTTACTCATTGCATCTGCTTTTGGATTATATAAACTATGGTATAACCAGTTTTCATCATCACGATCTGGAAAATCATATCGAGTATGCGCTCCACGACTCTCTGTTCTATAGTTTGCAGCCAATGCCGTTACGTAAGCAGTTTCCATTAAGTTATCAAGCTCTAAACATTCAATACGATCAGTATTAAATTCATTACTTTTATCACTTAATTTTGCATTTTTTAAACGTTCACGTAACGCTTTTAGCTCTTCAAGCCCTTTTTCCATTGCTTTTCCTTCTCTAAAAACAGAGAAGTTATGTTGCATGCATTGCTGTAAATCTTTACGCAGCTGATGAGGACACTCAGTGCCATTACCTTTTTCCCAACGATTTAGACGCACAAGCGCAGCTTCAATATTTTCTTGTGTTGGATCTTTTGATGTATTTTCCTCTTTAAGAACTTTACCTAGGTGCTTACCCGTTGCACGACCAAACACAACAAGATCAAGTAATGAATTGCCCCCTAAACGGTTTGCTCCATGAACTGAGACACAAGCTATTTCACCGACTGCAAATAGACCTTTTACTTCTACATCTTTACCATTTTCATCAACACTTAAAACTTGTCCGTTGACAGTTGCTGGTATACCACCCATTTGGTAATGGCATGTTGGAATAACTGGAATAGGCTCCTTAACGGGATCAACATGTGCGAAAGTACGAGAAAGCTCACAAATTCCTGGTAACTTAGACTCTAAAACCTCTTCACCTAAATGATCTAATTTTAGTTTTACGTGTGGTCCCCATGGACCTTCACATCCACGACCTTCACGAATTTCAATCATAATTGATCGAGCAACAACATCGCGGCACGCTAAATCTTTAACGTTTGGTGCATAGCGTTCCATAAATCGTTCACCATCCTTATTCAAAAGGTACCCACCTTCTCCACGGCAACCTTCGGTAACCAGTACGCCAGCGCCAGCAATTCCGGTTGGATGAAACTGCCACATTTCCATATCTTGCACACAAAAACCAGCACGAACTGCCATACCAACACCATCACCCGTGTTAATATGCGCATTAGTCGTTGAAGCATAAATTCGCCCTGCGCCACCCGTTGCTAACACGGTTGCTTGCGCTTGAAACATGGCTACTTCACCCGTTTCAATTTCAATTGCAGTACAACCAACAACATCACCGTCATCATTTTTAATTAAATCTAGCGCATACCATTCAGAGAAAATTGTTGTTTTATTTTTAATGTTTTGCTGATAAAGCGTATGCAATAAGGCATGGCCGGTACGATCAGATGCGGCCGCTGTTCTTGCTGCTTGCTCGGCGCCAAATCCTGTTGTTTGACCACCAAAGGGCCGCTGATACACACTGCCGTTTTCAAGGCGTGAAAATGGTAATCCCATATTTTCAAGTTCACGTACAACTTCAGGGCCTACTTTACACATATATTCAATCGCATCTTGGTCACCAATAAAGTCAGAGCCTTTGACGGTATCATACATGTGCCATTCCCAATTATCTTTATGCGTATTACCCAAGGCAACGCTAATACCGCCTTGCGCAGATACCGTGTGTGATCTTGTTGGGAACACTTTAGAAATCAAAGCACAACTTTTTCCTTCTTGCGAAATAGCCAGTGCCGCGCGCATGCCTGAACCACCCGCGCCAATAACAATCGCATCAAATTTACGAATAGGTAAACTCACCTTACACCCCCCACACAATAACAAAACCAAAAAGAACATAGATAAACGCCACAGACGTCAAAATAAATTGTAAAATACCACGCATCAATGCGCATTTTACATAATCTGTAAGCACTTGCCATAATCCTATCCACGCATGAACTAACATTGCAATTAATGCAAACATTGTAAACACCTTGGTCATCATTAATTCGAAGAAAGCAGACCATGTAGCGTAAGTAATATCTGTTGTTGTAATAAAACCTATTAAGTAAATAACATAAATTAATAATATTACGGCGGTTGCTCGCAATAAAATATAATCATGCACACCACTTCTGCCAAATGTTCCCACAATTTTTACCATACCAAAACTCCTGCTAAAACAGATAATACAACAACAATCACAAACCCCGCTTTCGCTGTCACTGAGGCACTTTGCATTTCTTCCCAGTGCCCTAAATCTTGGATCATATGACGAACCCCAAAAACAGCATGGTAAGCAATTGCTGTTAACGTACCCCACAAAATAAATTTAACAACAAATCCATCGGTATAACCCGCAACACGATCAAAACCAGCTTGATTTCTAAGTGAGCAATTTAATAAAAGCAACAAAATTGATAAGGCAATAAATATGATTATTCCAGAGACTCGATGAAGAATGGAAGCCGTTGCAGTGACAGGGAATTGAACAGAAGATAAATCTAAATTTTTTGGTCTTTCTTTAGGCACAATTGAACTCCTTTTTATATTTATAAAATAAAAAATATTATATTATATTATATTATAAAAGCATGATACTCCATTAATTTTAATATTATAGTGATAGTTTTAGTAAATGTTTGATATTAATCTCACAATATATTAACTTCATGAAAACAAAGCTTATTTTTGTGAAGAAGATTACAACCTTGATGCTAAAAATATTAACAGATGTTACGCAGTTCAAGCCAGTTAGTGATGCAAGTGTTCAATTGTTGGTTTTTTACTTTGATATAAAGTTTCATTTTAAAAGCGACCGTTGTCAGTCTTTTACTAATGCTTCAGGACAAAATTATACTGTGGCCAGTAATGACATAAAAATAGTGTTACTGTGTATCTTTTTTTTCACCACAATTCAGCCAAAATAAACTTTTTATGGGATAAAATCAAGTGATTTTTTCGTGGCTATTATCTCCATATATACCCGTGATACTTCATTATGCTTAGTCAGGCTTTAGGTAGGACATCAGATCAAGGCATAACAGC
>JAGLDN010000086.1 GCA_023145575.1 Psychromonas sp. | reverse complement strand
AACGATTAGCATCGCTAATCGTTGATAGGCCTCATGTTATACATTATTATAGGTATAATATACGCGGCGAACTTCCCCTTCCCCCTCTACAAAAAAGTCTTATTTAAAGCATGCGTGTTGAAAAATTATCAGCATAATGCGATGGAAGTACGGCTTTATCCCTCTAAAAAATATGTCTTTAAACAGAATAATGTCGATTAAACATTAAACATTGAACAGTAATTAATTTGTCTTTTTTTACCTAAATTATAACAAAAAAAAAGGTTGAGCTGGATCAGCCATTCCATGATGCCCGTCACATAAAATGTAAATAATAAAACATGGCTCAAGAATACATATAAAAATTATTGACCACTACAAATTTTACATTTATAAACAAGGTTGATCTTGAAGTCACATGTTAGCCATATGAGAGCGCTTTTCTTTTGTTATAATTATAACTCTGTCTGTTGCTTTGCAGAATATTAATTATTAAAGATAGCCTCAGTTATTTAATATTAACAAAAACAAGGATATATCTAAATGAAAAAATTAGTAATGGGAATACTAATAATAAGCGCATTAGGGGGGTGTTCATCAAAACAAAAACCGAAAGCACCTGTCGTAAAAACAAGCGTACCAGAAGTAAAAGCCACACAGACAGATAAAGGTGTAGTCATTACAAGCAAAAATTTTATCCACGCAGACTCAGTGAGGGCATATTTGAAAGAAATAGCATTTACAGGCGGCGTCAATAAAATTAGACATTTGAGAGTAGTCGCAAACACTGATAATCAAGATGTTATTCGGATGAATAGAGATACGCTGTATTCTCGAATTATACTTGATGTCAAAGATGGCGCAACAGTGACACTGCCAAAATATAAGGGGTTACAGATTGCAGCTTTGTTAGATGAAAATCATCAACAAATTAAAGAGTTAAATGGTCAAGGAACGCTAAAAATCACAAAAAACATGTTATCAACAGGGCAATGGGCGTATATTATTATAAGAACTGGATTTATACCTGGTCTTTCAAAAAAGGAGCAAATGAAAAAAGCGCATAAAGCACAAGATGGCATAAAATTTACCGCTGAATCACATGATCCTTATGTGCCATCAGTTAAATATGATTTCGCTACGATGGACGCGGTGAAGTATGATATTCTTAAAAACTTTGCGCTTAATAAACCTGAGAATTTTTCAGTAGGTGATGGCGCTGGTCTTAAGGGTCAAAGAGATGAAGAAACTGCTAAGGTTGTAGTCGCTATTGGTTGGGGATTTTTACCTAAATCACAAGCTTCATATGCATCATTTACAGGCTACAAAGAAAGAGAAGTCTTGACAATAAAAAGTCCAAAACTTAAAAAGAGAGGATTCTTTTCATATACGGTCTATGATGCCAATGGTTGGATTGCAACACAAGATTATGCCATTAATTCAGATGATATGATTAAAAATAAAGATGGCACCTATACTGTTACTTTATTAGCCAGTGGAGAGCCTGTCAAAAAGACGGATAAAAATGTTGTAAGAACACCAAGAGGCAAGTATTGGACAGCTGTACTTAGAAGTTATGATCCAGTAGATCCAGAAGCTAATCAAAAACTGATTGATGGATATGCCAAAAAGTTTAACCAACAATTGAAAGTTAAATAATTGTTTAAGATGAATGCTTACTTTCTTATATTGGAAGTAAGTATTTAACATCAATGAAGACTGTTAGTTTATTCTGACATCCAACCAAAGTAAGTTAGTGTTTTATCTAATATTAACCCATAAATTTCATAACAAGTTGTTAAATAAAGAAAAAAAATATTTGCTATTTCAACTAATTGGGGATACAAATAGAATTATTTAAAAATATTACATCAGTTTTCTTAATTAACATACTCTCATAAACGATGAAGATCGCCAAGGCAAAAAGCAATGCTGATCTTGCAAAAACAGCTCAGGATCCAGTTGCTAATATGATTAATCTGCCAATTCAAGACAATATCAATACTAGAATATACCCGTTACAAGACATCTGAGTGATTCATGTTCAAGGCGCAATGATCCCTTCGGTAGGCTTAAACAAAAGACTTGAACACTTTATTGTTATTCACTTTTTAAGTATTGCAACGCAGAAGATGATTTACTCAGTTCTCCCCACAGGGTGAATTTTAAAGGCTTATATCCCCGTTACCATCCAAGATGCAAAATTGAGTCATCAGTTCGGATACTAAGGCAAGATGCAGTATGATGACCTCTCAACGATTAGCTTCGCAATCGTTTGCACGTAGTTTAAATGAACTGATATTTAAACTTTAATGGCAAGGCATTATCTTCAATCAATATCTTGACTCTAAGCTTTTAAATTCTTGCTGAAACCTGCATCTTCAGGTGTGATGGGTATACTCAACTGGCTACTTTTCCAACTAATTTAAGCTATGCACTTGAGATTTGAATCTAAGAGGAATAAATGTTATGTATATTGAAGATAGCTTGTATAAGGCTCTACATTGGCGAATAATGCATGAAGGGCCGTCTAAAGTCGCATTGCTGATTCTTGACGAAGAAAAATGTTACGATATAGATGAAAAATCAACCACACCAGGTCTAATATTTCAAAATGATGATAACATATTATCACCCTTTACTAATATGACAGGATATCAACAAAGAATTCTAATGTATATCCAGAGAATGGGCTGTCATTACTGGTCAATTAATAGCTCAAGAGGCCATGTGCTATCAACTTCAGGTCCAGATGATACCCGTACAGAGCTTATGGGTCTTTACTCTACGCTTGGCAATACGTCTGGGGAGTTGAACAGGCACTATTTGCATAAGCCCTATCCTAATGCTTTCAAGCAAACTTGGCTACGAAATGAATTGAATCAATACGGCATTAAATACCTTGCGCTGATGGGAAATGAAGCCAATGTTTGTGTTCTTGCCACTGTTGGTACCCCACGGTGCCCTAGCATGGGTTATGCTGGGTTATTATATGATAAAACTGGCAGTGGTGCTACTCACTATAATTTTAAAGTAATGACTTGCAACCATGTTCTAAACTGCGGTCCTGCTAATTGGTCAAAGTTAGCGCCTCCCCATTTCTGTAATCTAGAATTTTACAGCAAATTTTAGTGAAATATCCATGTTATTTCAAGATCCTTTGTCAGTCGTTAACTTGGATGTCAGATCATTATTAAACGCCATTATTGTTTATAACGCACCAACTCAAACAGCACATCCATTTGCAGGTAGAGCTTGTACTCATGTGACGTAAAAATACTTGGTTAGCCTTTAACCGAATGGCAAAGCAAGGCGCAACATGTCACCTATCAACGATGAGCTAGGCTTATCGTTTGTTAATATAATTAACTAGAAATGTTAATTATCATATAGTTATTCACTTTACAAATGTTGTACGCAGTCCTTTCATTAATTAACTTCGTTAATTAATGAAAGGACTTTACATGAAAAAATTTATTTAAATTTTTATTGATTTTCTAGCTGACGATCCAACGGGCAAACTTTAAGATCTGCATATTCGTTGTTGACCATTTTCAATTGAACCAGTTAAATCTTTAACTTCTCGTATAGGATCTGTTGACCTTAATGCTTGCTATATTTTACACATTGAATTATAACGGGTATATACCAAAGTTTGTTTATAATACTCCAATAGGCAAATTAAAATTAACAAAAAAACAAAGTATTCGGCTGAATTCAAAAGTCTGCTTATGTTTTATTGGAAAATGAACAAAAATAGCTGAAATTGCAAGTAAGAATAATATAGTGAATAAGAACCTTCAGAATTGGAAAAAAACATTCTTAGATAATGCGGTTGTTGTAATGGAGCTAGCTAAATCTGTTAAGGAATACAAGCAGCCTCGAATTGCAGCTCATGAAGTAAATAACACACTGAAAAAAATTATAGGCAAATGACTGATTGGGAGGGATGGCTTGAAAATAGCTATAAAGCTTGATATTATCTTATAAAAAGCAACTAATTGAGCTTAAGCTTGAGAAACTTACCGTGTCACAGCAATTTGATTTGCTGAGTTTGAATCGAAGATCTTTTTATTATACTGCGTAGGTGAGTAAAAAGAAAAAAAATATAAAAATGATTATATCAAAAGTCTTCGTAAAACTACCTATTTATTGGGCTAAAAAAGTGCATAAACAACTATTTGAAAATGTAATGGATCTTTGTTTATACCCATGTTAATTCAAAAAGCTTTGTCATGATTTAGCTAGGATCTTCGAGCAAGGCACAATAATAGTTATTCTCTTTTCGAATGTTGTAACGAAGGACTGGCTTTGATCTAATACCTCGCAGTGAAAGGCAACTCGTACCAATCAACAAAGTTATAACTTACTCCTCCAAAACAAGTCGACTTAAAACGACTAGTTAAGAATTAAATGCATAGTACCTTGGCACAATTGACCTTGCTGACTTTTCATCTTGAAGTAGCGTGGGTATATCCCTCCTGTTGTACTTTTACGTCAAATGGGCATAAACACCAGGTATCGAATTTATGTTAAAGATAGGTGTGAAATTTAATCTGTTTAGAAAGATTAGCCCAGCATGCAGTCGGACCATTTAACACATCTTGACAAGTTAACACGATGAATTTGTGCTGTAGTGCTCCTGACCCTCGGATAAACTTTTCACAGTTTTTAGCACGTAGACCGATCGTTTCCATCACACATATATTAGATTGCCAACCCATAACAACTAAATTCTTAACGCCAACACCTTTATACTCGCTGTTTAATTGATTCACCAAATCGGTACCTACAAATGCATTGGGGTTATGCTTATTGATTACTATTGTATCTGGAGGTAGAAGTGCTCTAATCGATATTTTGGTAGCCCATTTGTAATTACCAAGGGCATCATTATAACAATAAGTTCCTACGGGAAACGATGTATCAAATTGAATAAAAATAATCGGACACTGATATGCTCGAGCTAATAGGATAACTTTTTGTTGACAGGCAGTTATATCCTTTATAGGGGTAAAATTAGACCTTTTTAGATCATCAGGCAACATTATTCCCTCATGAATTTTTTTGTTGTAGCCAGATTCATCAATAACAAGTACCCCTAAATTAGAAATTACTTGTTGCATTCCAGCTAAAAGACTCCCATTAATAAGCATGATGCTCCTGACGTTATAAAAAAGGGAATTTAATGTTCACCTAGCAATATAATTAACTGAACATTTTTTTAATTCCTCTAAAAGTCTGATGTTTTTTTACGGTACTTTATTTTATCATAGTTGTAAAACTTTCTTTAAAAACTAGCTAATTTTATCATTGCGCTTCAAATAATGGCTCAAAAGCGCTTATTTAATGGTGAGTTAAGAAACAGACTAATATCTGATTTTCCCTTAAAATGAACACAACCCTTTATTTTCACCGCTCTTGTTATAGATGACTAAACGAGCCACCATTTTCATGAAAAAGCAAAGCTTGAGCTATCATGACAATAGTCCAAATCTCGCATGCAACAAAACGGCTTTTATACGGTCACGTATCATAACCATCACGAACTTTACTGTGTCGTAATTCTAAAATGGCTTTTAATTCTGCTGTAAATTTGATATTCATTTGTGCTAGTTTGATATTCATTTGGGCTAGTTTGATCTTCTTTAACTCATGTTACGCAGTAAGACAAAATTTTAGATTAAAAACCTGTTAAAG
>JAGLDN010000085.1 GCA_023145575.1 Psychromonas sp. | reverse complement strand
TATATTGATTACCTTGTAACTTCATTGAACGATACAACGGCGACAGGTCTATCGAATCTTTTAGATGGAGAGTTCAGTCACGACCAAATTAACCGCGTCTTATCTCACAAACAGTTTACTTCGGCTGATTTGTGGGTAAATGTATAAAAAGAGATGCGTCAAATTGAATCTGATGATCTCGTTTTAATTTTTGATGACACCGGTCCAGAAAAATAGACAATTTAAATATTATTGTTGTTACTGTCAAAGTCATATTGAAAAGTCTCTTCTAGTACTTTGTTAACACCAGAATAATGGTGTGCTAACGTTTTATTGTTTTTACTGTCAAATATATAATCCTTGCTGATCATCAATCAGTGCAAAAAGAAATGACATTAGCACATTTCCCTGTCGTTAGGTTTTCTTTATGAACAATGACAATATTTAAACTATCTTGAATCTTTTTATGACACGCTGCAATCTGGTAAAATAGTTTTGGCACGTTACATTCTGTTTTAGTGCTCATCAAATATTGTGACGGAAACTTTTTATAATCAATACGCTCAGCATATATCGCTGACCGACCTTTTCCAGAATATTCACCTGTAAAGTTGAAGTACAACGTTGAGTTATTACGTAATTTTGAGATTAAGCACATATTAAGCTGACTTATCATTTCTATTGCGGCATTGTTTTCAAAAGCGCCATCACAAACAAAACATACCAGTTTAAATTTGCTGATAACAGCACTTATAACCTTTCCTACCATTGACTTAACCTACGTCATCTCAGCATTGAGCAAGACATCTTTGATGTTTTTATTTTTTGAACCAGGTGATCTCACTCTAATTTTTTTTAGTTTTATCCTTACTCTTTTCATCGTCCGACTTTTCTGGTTTCTTTTTCAATTGAAACATTTGCTCTCACAATATTGGCCAATATTTACGACTTTTAACAACGATTATTGACATGCCATGAAAACCAATGTTAAGAACAACTGGTGAGTAGATTTAAGGAATGAAACGTCAAATACCAAACGTTTTTTTGTACTTCGGGGACTGTTGTTGCATCTCAAGCCAATAAAATTACACAGTAAATATCAAGCCCAAAAATTTTTAGCGATAAAACCATTAAGCTAAATCCATTTAATCTGGCTTTCAAATGATCGCGGTGAAGTCCGGTATCATCCCCCGTTTTTAGCCTACCGACTAATACTTAACATTGTGATGAGACTTGTCATTGCCTACATAGTTTGGCTCATAATAAGAAGTCGTTTATAAATTTTAGAGCAAAGTAATGGGTGCAAACAAGTGTAAGTTGTGATAGCTTAGATTCTGAGCAGTTGTACTTTAAATATGTTTATTAGAATTACATGTTTTAGCAACTGCTCACTTGTTTCTGCTACAAAATAAATCATCTCTCATTTTGTTAAGGTATTGTTAATAGATTAAAGTTATTTTGTATGGAATTCTTTTTTTTCTAAAAATATTTGAGGCATTATGGGATATAGAGACGACTTTTATATTAAAAAAAACATCATCGGGCACACGGGAAACATCAAATCTGGATCACCTTCAATTTATTTTCATGATCGCACTCGCTCAGCTTTTGGATGCGTAACGACATTTCACATTGAGCCAAGGAATATTGGCAGAGAAACAGTTATGGAAGATAATAATTATTTAATATTTAATAGTAATGACTTTATGCCTATTCTGTATAGTTCTATTAATTTAGGCACTCCTGTAATAAATGTCCCTCGAGAATATGAACATGAAATACAAATGAGTCGAAGGGATATATTAAATGAGTTTGGTGTGGTTATGATTGAGTGCTTCCAATTTCATTTCGAAGGACTAGTTAAACATATCGCTAGACATCCATTTATTCAAATCAGGAACTGTAGTTGTGACGAGAAAGAAATCCTATACAAAATGGTAACAAACATTCCAAACAGAAAGGTGCGGTATTGGGATGAAATAAAGGGAGAACCTTTCGAAGGGTAAATACAGATATCAGGGGATATAAGAAGAGTATTTATAATGCTCAAGTTTTTTGGATGGTTTCTAAACCACCTTTTTAAAATATCTTCTTGTTTCAGCTGGCGTATTATAACCAAGTGATGAATGAGGTCGTTTATTATTATATACCCATGTTACTTCGAAAT
>JAGLDN010000084.1 GCA_023145575.1 Psychromonas sp. | reverse complement strand
CAAGGTAGTTGACGTCTGATACTTAACCAACATCTCTGTGATCAACCAACGATTTGAACGATTTTCAAGCCTTTTGAGCCACATAAAACGGCTGACAGGTTAAAAAAATAATATTATTCTGATCATAGCATGTATTAGCATCTGGACGCTGATATTCACTCTTTTATCTTTCTTTAAACATGTCATATTTAGGGATTTTATACATGATTAGTGTGTAAAATCATTTGATCACTAGCACACTTAAAAATAAAACAGAAGAAGCTCCGTTCCTAATGTTATGCCTTATTCTTACCAATGACTTTTTCTTTTTATTATTTTAAAGTGATATTGACATAATAATATTAAATTACTAGCAAAAAAATCAAGGTAAATATGTTTTGGCGAGATGATGATCCAATCATGCAGCATAGAAAAGCAGTAGCGGTGCGCCTAAATTTTTTACTGATGTTATCAGTGTGAGAGATACTAATCGCGTTGGTAGCGTGGTAATGGACAAGATTGCTTTGAACAATTGTAGAGAAGTTAATGACCAAATAACTTTGAGGTTATATGCAAATGCAGCACAAAGCGGGGCTGGCAATTGCATGGAAAAGTCGGCTGTCTGTTACGTATGCTAAACTCGGAATCCTAGAATTACGTAAAATTCAGTCGTATAGTATTGCAAGCTTGAAAGGATTGGCCATTTGTTTTTGATTATAACTTACAAAATTAATCCTTTTCAGGGTTGCAGTTATACTCCCAGATTTTTTCATGATTTCAGTCAATCGACATTGGTTGTAGATGCATCTTATCATGATTGGTATTTTCCCAACTTAAATCGAATTAACAAATACCTTTGTTCCCTATGGATGGATCCTAATGAGTTGCAATTGAGGGTACGCAAGAAACAACAATATAATAGTTTTCTGCAACAAATACGGGCTCTAGATCCAGTTGCTTCAGAGCCTTCATTTTGATTGATGATAAAATATATCTTATATACCCGATATCATTCAAAATGCTTTATTCAGAAGCTAGCTCGGATACCAAGGCAAGGCGCAGCATGAAGATCTTTTAACGATTTGCAAAACCAATCATTTGCTTGGTATATTTTAAATAAAAAGACAGTTAAACGTTAATGGTTATCCCTTATCAAACACTGCCAAGCTGTCCTTAATTAACTACATTAAGTAATTGTTGGAGTTTAAATAAACAAAGATTTATTTAAACTTTATGAGTTTTCGAGCGGTCGTCTCAACCGGCAAGTTTTGAGATAAACATCTTCAAAGTAGACAAGTCTAGATAAAGTCAGTTAGCTCGGAAGTCTTGCACCTAGCAAATTGGTTACCTCAAGGTTTGCTATATTTGTCACCTTGAATGATAACGAGTATATGCACCTCATCTAGTTTATTAATTTTTTCTTATTTGAATGATCATACCCATTAACGGGTGATCAAAATAATATATTTTACCACTTCGTAATTTTTCTTTTTGATCAAATAACATTTCTTTGATAACGTGTATTTGTGGCTTTGTATTTACATCACTATCAGATTCATTTCCGATTTTATTGTTTATCTCAACACTATTTTCAGGGTCTAAAACTTTGATATTGTTTTTATTTTCTTGTTGATCATGCATGTCTTGTCTACGCACAATTAGTTGACTATCAATAAATAAATAGTGATTAAGATAAATTTTGATGTTTCCATCAATGGCCCATTTATCTTTCAATTTATCAAGTTCACTGTTAATTGCGAGTTGTGCCTTGCTTATTGATTTGTTATTACCCTTTTGATCAGGATCATTTCTCTTATAAGTTGGATCAAGTGCTTTTTGTTTAGTTTGAATAATTTTTAATTCTTGTAGTGCAAAGTTTTTTCCTGCAAAAAGGTGTATGGTCTTTTGATTATTTTTACTTGTTATTGGCATTCGCCATGCGCCATGGAACACAGTTGTAAATTGCTTACGAGCATCTAAAGCGTGTCTTGCACTTGTAAGATGCCAGTTTTTTTCTGGAACCAGTTGAAATCTAGTTTTTTTGTTAAAGTTAGCGTTACTCAATAGCATGGTATTTTGTTGGTGTAAACACGGTTGATCTTTCTGACAGTGCTTATTGAATTGTTTAAGTAAAAGTTCAATACTATCAGAGGTATTAACCTGTTTATGCTCTTTAGGTATGGTCTCTTGAAGGGTACTCATGTCAATATTACGTTCAAAGATCAACACTTCAACAGTGAACCAGCGTGTGTCAGCAAAGGTTGAAAAACTAGTCAAAATAAGTATAAGTGCAAACAGCTTTTTTAAATTCAATTTAATATCCTTAAATCTATATTTTCGTTAAACGTATTGAGTAATTGATTGAGCCAATTTAAACGTTTTCGGTTATTTTCAAGGTTTTCAACAAATTTTAACTTTGTTGGCCCGTCTAGTTTAAATGTATTTGCTTGTTTTTGCAGTAAAGAAACTAAAAACATCGGATTAATTGTGCTCTTTGTTGTAAATGTTACCTGTCCACCTTGCGCATGAGCCTCTAATTTTTTAATGCCGAGTGTACTGCATTGTTGCTTTATTTGCGTTATTTCAAATAAATTTTTGGTAGGATCAGGCAGTAGCCCAAAACGATCGATTAGTTCAATTCGAATGTCTTTCAAGTGTTGCTTGTTGGTTGCATTAGCAATGCGCTTATAAAAAGATAATCGCATATTGACATCATGGATATAATCGTCTGGCAATAAAGCTGGAATACGTAACTCTACTTCAGCTTGATTTGCCAGTAGGTTTTCAAGTGTTGGTTGATTGCCGCTCTGCAATGCTACAACCGCTTGATTTAGCATATCCATATAGAGGCTAAATCCAATATTGCTTATCTGACCAGATTGATCCTCGCCTAATAACTCACCTGCACCACGGATCTCTAAATCGTGGGTTGCCAGCGTAAATCCTGTGCCCAAAACATTCAATGAAGATATTGCATCGAGACGTTTTACTGCATCTTTGGTCATTCCGCGTTTATTTGGGGTGAGTAAATAGGCGTAAGCCTGGTGGTGAGATCGCCCAACACGACCACGCAGTTGATGTAATTGCGCTAAGCCGAATTGATCTGCTCGATTGATTATAATTGTATTCGCACTTGGAATATCAATACCTGTTTCAATGATTGTGGTACATACTAAAACATTTTTCCGTTGACGATAAAAATCAGCCATTATGTTTTCAAGCGTATTTTCATTCATTTGACCGTGTGCAACGGTAACTTTTGCATTGGGTAGCATCAATTGAATCTCATTTGCAACATTATTTATTGTGGCAACATTATTGTGCAAATAGTAAACTTGCCCACCTCGCATCACCTCTCGGGTTATGGCATCGCTAATTAAATGATCTGATTTTTCTTGAACAAATGTCTTTACTGCAAGGCGTTTCGAAGGAGGTGAGGCAATAATTGAAAGATCGCGCATACCGCTCATTGCCATATTTAATGTCCTTGGGATGGGCGTTGCAGTCAATGTTAAAATGTCAATTTTAGCGCGTAATGCTTTTATTTTTTCTTTCTGCCGTACGCCAAAGCGATGTTCTTCATCAATAACAAGTAAGCCAAGATCGGCAAACTTTATGTTTTTACTCAACAACTTATGTGTGCCAATTAAAATATCAATTTTTCCATCTTCGATATCGGCTAAAATTAATTTTTGTTCTTTTGCTGTTTTAAAGCGAGAGATAACGCTTACTTTAATTGGCCAATCAGCAAATCTATCCGTAAAGTTTTCATAGTGTTGTTGCGAAAGTAGGGTTGTTGGTACTAAAATGGCCACCTGCTTTTGATTGTCAGTCGCTATAAATGCAGCGCGCATGGCGACTTCGGTTTTACCAAAGCCAACATCTCCACAAATAAGCCTATCCATTGCTTGATTAGAACACATGTCAGAGATTACATTAGTAATTGAAATGGCTTGATCAGGGGTTTCTTCAAATGGAAAATCATTACTAAAAAGTGCGTAATTGTTTTTATTTAAAGTGTATTTATAACCGATTGTTGCAACTCGTTGTGCATAAATTTCAAGTAATTCAACTGCGACATCTCTTACCTTTTCTGCGGCACGTTTTTTAGCTTTCTGCCAAGTTTCAGTACCTAATTTACTAATAGGTGCGGTTTCTACATTATGCCCACTGTAGCGACTGATCAAATTTAAAGCGCTCACGGGGACAAAAAGTTTATCTCCACGAAGGTATTCAAGAGTAACAAATTCTGTTTTTATGCCAGCTGTTTCAATTGTTTGCAGTCCTAAATACTTACCAATGCCATGATCAATATGAACAACCGGCAGTCCGATTTTTAACTCTTCTAAATTACGGAGAATATTATCATTGTTAAAATTTTCATCGTAATTTTCTGAAGTTCCTTTACGTTGTGATATTTTTGTGCCGAGTAGTTGTGTTTCGGTGATAAATGCAAAATTTAGATCTTGTAAAATAAAACTATGTTCAACTCGGCTAGTCGTTATACCAATTTGTTTTTTACTTTTAAAGGCATCAGAAATATTATCAAAAACGTGTAATGATAAATTGAGTGGTTCGAGCAGTTCTATTAAGGATTCTCGCCTTCCAGGTGAATCCACGCTAAATAAAATTTTGCCAGAAAAACTTTTTATAAAATTTTTAATATTTTCTAGTGGGTGTTTCTTTTTATGTTCAATTTGAATATCGCTTACAGCCAGAATATCAAAATTAATTCGCCCTTGCTTTTGAGTGCGTAGTGGCGTGCTTTGTAGGTAATATCTTGGCCACTTTGCAATTGATTCAAAACATTTTTCATGGCGAAGGTAAAGCTCATTAGGCGATAAAAGCGGACGTAGCAGATTGAACCGACGCTCTTCATAACGCACCTCTAAATTTTTCCAAAAATCAATGGTGGCTTGATTTATATCGCCAACAATAGCCAAACTTGAATTTTTTGGGAAGTAATCAAAGAGCGTTGCAGTTTTATCAAAAAAAAGTGGTAAATAATACTCAATCCCTGCTGGCAAATTAAATTGATTTATTTCACTAAAGATTGAATCTTTACTTGTTGAAAGTGGAGAAGTAAATTTATTCGCAAATTTACGTTTAAAATTACTAATAGCGTCTTTATCTGTTGCAAACTCATGGGCAGGTAATATTTTTATTTCATTTATAGACGGTAAGGAGCGTTGTGTCGTGCTGTCAAACGGACGAATAGAATCGACTATATCATCAAAAAAATCAATGCGGTAAGGCATCTTGCTACCCATTGGGAATATATCAAGCAATGATCCCCTTGCACAAAACTCTCCGTGCTCTTGTACTTTCTCGACAGCATAATAGCCTGCTTCTTCTAATCCACTACGCAATAATTGTAATTCAATTATTTGCTTGGTTTTTAAAATTAAGGTGTGTTGCCGCAAAAATGAAGAGGGGGCAATTTTTAATAATAATGTCGTAATTGGAACAATTAAAATCCCCGTTTTTATACTTGTTAATTTATGCAGTGTTTCAATTCGTGTAGAGATAATGTCTTGATGTGGGGAGAAATGATCATAAGGTAATGTTTCCCAATCAGGGAAATTGATAATATCTATTGTACTCTCACAAAAAAAATACAATTCTTGCTTTAACTTCTGTGCAGTAGGCGTGTCATTGGCGATTAAAATTAATGGGTGTTGGCTTTGTTTAGCACATTCGCTAATGATAAGCGACAAACTCCCCCCTACTAAGTTTGCAAATAATAGTCGGTCAGTTTTGGTTTTAATGGGTGGAAGTGATAATGTTTTGGTGAGTGCCATATTAATTATTTTCTTTATCTAAGCGAAGCGCTGTACGAACTTTTAATTGCTGTGATTGAAAGTATAAGGTAGTTCGAATTAATAATTCACGATCTTCTTCCCTGATCTGTTGGTAGAGGAGGGTGATCTTATTTTCATGGATCTTCGTGATCTTTGCATAACAATAAATAGCAGCTGATTTTTCAAGAATAAACAGTTTAAGTCTCACTGCTTGATTGACGTTGAATGAGCTGACATCGTTAGATTCAAAAATACATTCTCCTGCACTAAAAGAGGTTGCTGTATAATGCATTTTTTTATCATCTTGTTGACTTAACACATACGTTAATAAAATGCTAATTTTCTGATTTTGTATTTCTAGGTGATCCCATAAACCTTGAGTTAACTCTTTATTTAATTTTACAGACTGTGACGAGTTAGCATCGAGTGAAGCCAGATCGCTTGCCATGCGAAACGGCGCGGGTATTTCATTTTCAAAATCTAGTTTATTTGGTATTGTTTGCTGATCATTTAGTGGCTCAACATTAATGCTCAGAGGGTGGTTGACGATAAAGTACTCATTACTGTTCATAAAATAACCTGTAGGATGTTTTTTTATATGTATGTTGTATTTTTTTTCATAATGTTTTTAATATATTGCTAAGATACATTATAATGGGGGTTAATATCAATAATCATTATGACTTATATCTATTATGTTCTACCCACTTAGTTTGTATATTGGCCTTCGCTATACCAAATCAAAACACAATAGTAAATTTGCTTCATTTGTTTCTTTGTTTTCAACAGCAGGTATAATTGTGGGTGTCATGGCATTAATTACCGTGTTATCGGTTATGAATGGCTTTCAGCATGAATTAAAAACGCGTATTCTTGGTGCCGTACCACAGGTTGTAATAAGTAATAAGCTAGGAGTAATGTCACATTGGCAGCATAAAATTAAAAGATTTAGGCAAGTCAAAGATGTAAAAGCAATCGAGCCGCTTGTGACAGGTCAGGCAATTGTTCAAAGCAAAAGTGGCTTGCAAAGTGTAAATTTTGAGGGGATCTCCCCGAAAAATTATAATAGTAACATCATAAAAGACAATATCTATGTAGGCAGTCTCAAATCGCTTTTTTCACACAGTTATCATATTATTATTGGGCGCTCATTAGCTCAAACTTTGTCGGTTCATGTCGGAGATAAAATCAGGGTTACTTCAACTAAAGGAAGTCGATATACCCCTTTTGGTGTCATACCTAGCCAACGAAATTTTACTGTTTCAGGTATATTTAACGTCGGATCAGAGGTCGATAAATATTTGATATTAATGAATATAGAAGATGCAGGGCGCCTGATTCGGATTCAAAAAAATCAAATAACGGGACTGCGTATTTATCTTAATGATGCTTTTGATATTCAAAATTGGAAACGACCGGCATTGAGTGAGGATCAAACTATCGTTGACTGGCGTAGTACACATGGCGAATTGTTTGCCGCTGTTAGAATGGAAAAAAATATGATTGGGTTATTACTTAGCCTTATTGTTATTGTTGCCTCTTTTAATATCTTATCTTCTTGTGTGCTGGTGGTTAATGATAAAAATTCACAAATTGCTATTTTAAAAACACTTGGTATCACACGAAGAACAATTAATTTAATATTTATGATTCAAGGGGCATGGAGTGGTATATTAGGATCCATAGTTGGTACGGTCATTGGCTTAACACTGAGTTATTATATTAATCAAATACTGTCTTTTTTAAAGTTCAATTTAGTGCTAAATGCTAGCGGTGGATTAAGAACACTGCCTGTTATTTTTGAACCAATGCAAATTATAGGCATTATGTTTGGGGCAATGTTGTTGAGTTTACTTGCAACTTTATATCCTGCTTACCGCTCCGCAACCATTTGCCCTGTTGAGGCATTACGTTATGAATAACAACACAGATCATAAAGAAAGAGAAAGTCGCCCACTGTTAACTTGTAAAAATATTAGTAAAACTTATCAAGATGGTAAATTAAAAAATACCGTTTTAAAAGGCATTAATTTAGTTGTTAACGAAGGGGAGATGCTTGCTATTGTTGGTAGCTCAGGATCTGGGAAAAGTACTTTATTGCATATTATGGGGGCTCTAGATAAGCCTTCTCAAGGGGATGTTTTTTATCAAAATAAAAATATATTTAAATTTACCGATAATCAACAGGCCAAATGGCGTAACCAGCAACTTGGATTTGTTTATCAATTCCACCATTTACTTTCTGAGTTTTCGGCGCTTGAAAATGTTGCAATGCCGTTGTTAATTGCAGGACATAAAATGTCAACGGTGATACAAAAAGCAAATGAAATACTAACGAGAGTTGGTCTTGAACATCGCATTAAGCACAAACCATCGGAACTCTCTGGTGGTGAACGACAACGAGTTGCTATCGCGAGGGCATTAATCAATTCGCCGAAACTCGTTCTTACTGATGAGCCTACGGGTAACTTAGATGCTGAAAATGCACAAAGTATTTATCAATTATTGAGATCATTAAACAAAGAATTAGGTACAGCCTTTGTTATTGTTACACATGATCAAGTCCTTGCAAAAAAGCTTGATCGTCAAGAATTAATGATAAGCGGTGTTTTACAAGGAATAGAATAATGTTCCGTCCCTTATCTTTATTTGTTGGGCTACGTTATAGCCGAGCAAAACATAAAAATAAATTTGTCTCATTTATTTCAATTGCATCAATATTAGGTATATCACTGGGAGTCATGGTACTGATTGTCGGGTTATCAACAATGAATGGTTTCGAAAAAACATTGCGTGATGAACTTTTATCAGTTATCCCTCAAGGTGAACTTGAAGTCGTAAATGGATCCTTTAAAAATATTAAAGAAAGCTTATTGCAAGTGCAATCAAATCCGCATGTGCTTGGTGTTTCGCCCTATATTGCGTTGAATGGGATCCTAAAAAAAGACCTTGCAATTCAAGCATTGCAAATTAGAGCGATTGCTCCTAAAACTGAAAGTAACGTCACCAATATAGAGCGATATATTAAAAACCCGAAAGGTTGGAAGCTTTTAAATAGCACACAGAATAATATCATTTTAGGATCAATTGTTGCTAAACGTCTTGGTGTAAAGGCTGGAGATCATTTAAGCTTGTTGATCCCTAAAAAACCCTCATTCACTAGCAAAACCTCAGTCACTAACTTTAAACAGCCTCATGAAATTTCTTTTAAAGTAGTAGGTATTTTTAGCATGGGAGGACAGGTAGACTCAACGATGGCATTCATTGATATTGACATTGCCAAAAACCTTTTGAAGCTTCACAGTGCTAATGGCATAGCTTTTAAAGTTGATGAGATTTTACAAGCAGACAATATAGCAAGAAAAATTGCTTATCAAATTAACGAATACCTATACATAAAGAGTTGGATCACAAGCCAAGGATATTTATATCAAGATATTCAAATGGTTAAATCGCTTATGTATATCATTTTATTACTCGTCATTGCGGTAGCTTGTTTTAATATTGTGTCAACACTTGTTATGGCTGTTAATGAAAAGCGTGGCGATATTGCTATTTTAAAAACTATGGGTGCTGGCAAGTGGTCATTA
Source organism: Psychromonas sp. (assembly GCA_023145575.1). Taxonomy (GTDB): domain Bacteria; phylum Pseudomonadota; class Gammaproteobacteria; order Enterobacterales; family Psychromonadaceae; genus Psychromonas. Next base: position 3,689 of record JAGLDN010000084.1, on the reverse strand, counting down.
CGCATTATTTTTGTCGTGCAAGGTGCATTTAACGGCTTTATTGGTAGTATTCTAGGGCTGGTTTTAGGTGTTGTTGTGGCAAGCGAATTCACTCAATGGATGAAGATGATTGAAAAAATAATCGGGCATAAATTTTTAAATAGCGATATTTATTTTATTGACTTTTTACCTTCTTCTATAAATTATCACCAAGTATTTTTTGTTGCATTGCTTGCTTTTATAATGAGTGTGCTCGCAACACTTTACCCAGCCTGGAGGGCAAGCAACATTCTACCTGCGCCCGAGTTGGGATCTCGTCATTAGGCTGTATTTATTTTTTAAGGCTGATTAACAGAAGTATTTTTGGAATATTCTAAGGTTCATAAAACAGTTCAGCGATTTACTGCGTTTAGGATCCTAAGCTTGGCTTACTTTTCTTGGTTTTAGCACGACGTACCGAAGTAGTATGTCGCGCTTTTTTTATGCTGCGTTTAACGTGGTTTTTCTCTTGTCTTGTTTTATAACTATTTTTTTTCACTCTTAGACTTTGTCTTTCATTATAAAGTGTGGAATTGATGTCCATTTCATATCCAGGGTAAACGATGCGATCAAATTTTCGTCCGATCAATGCTTCAATATTGCCTAAAAACTTCTCATCTTTAGGGCTGACTAGAGAAATTGCGATACCCTTCTTCTTTGCGCGGCCCGTTCTGCCAATACGGTGAACATAGTCTTCGGCTAAAAATGGTAGGTGGAAATTAACGACATAGGGCAAATCTGCAATATCAAGGCCTCGTGCAGCAACATCGGTTGCAACGAGTACACGGACATTACCTTTGGAAAATTGATCAATAGCTTTGTTTCTAGCGCATTGTGTCTTATCTCCATGGCATAGGACTGTTTTTATTCCATCAAGTTTTAATTCTTTAGCAAGTAAATTAGCAGTTTCTTTTGTGCCAGCAAAGACAAGAACTTGCCGCCAATTTTTAACGCCGATTAATTCTGATAATAACGCTTGTTTTCTTGCTTCTGATACCCAATAGACTTGTTGTTTTACGTCACTTGATGTTGAGTTTTGAGGGGATATATCAATAGTTTTTGGTGTGTCTAGTATTTGTTTTGCAAGCGTGCGGATATGGTTTGAAAATGTAGCGGAGAACATAATTCGCTGATGTTTTTGTTTCATAACAGATAATAAACTTAGTACCGCCGTGAGAAACCCAATATCTAGCATGCGATCAGCTTCATCTAAAACGAGGTGTTTAACGTTAGAAAGGTTAACCGTTCTTGCATTAATATGTTCAATTAATCGACCTGGCGTTGCAACCAAAATATCGTTACCGATTTTTAGATTTTTCTGCTGAGTCGTAATTTTGGTACCGCCCGTAATAACGCAAGAAGTTAATGGCATGAACCGACTGTAGTTTTTGATTTTTTTTTCTATTTGTAAAGCAAGTTCACGCGTTGGTGTTAAAATAAGAGCTTTAATTGTACGGTTATTTGCATTGTTAATCAGGCTATTTTTAAATATCATGTCTAAAATAGGCAATACAAAAGCGGCTGTTTTTCCAGTGCCTGTTTGCGCACTGGCAAGTAGATCCTTGCCAGCGATAATAAGTGGAATTGCTTGTTGTTGAATAGGCGTAAACTGTTTATAATTACACACTTTGAGCGCTTTTAATAACGGGAGTGAGAACCCCATTGCATCACCGAGCATTTGATCCTCCAGCACAATAAAAACAAATTGACTTGAGTATACATTGTCGTCGAGCTTATAATCCGACTAAAAAAATTAATTTTGGCTTTTGACGCCTTTAAAATTATAGATTACTCAAACATATCACAACAGGTAAAAATTATATTTTCTGAGTAGCATTATATACTCATGTGGCTCAAAGATACAACGTTAGCGAGGCAATTTGTTACAAGTTGCCTTTAGGTTGGTAGGGTCGGATCTTCTAGCTTTTGTCTTTTAAGTGTGCTTGTAATAGGATATTTTAATTCACACTATAGAGTTCTATACTCATCTCACCTGAAATAAGAAGAAATTTTAAAAATATAGTTTAGAAATCATTTAAATAAACTTGACTATTATATTGCTAGTTACTATTATCCTGCTGGTTATAGTTGGAGTAAGTAACTTTGGTATATCGAGATGACTTTTATATTAAAAAAAATATAATCGGTTATAGTGGAAACCTGACATCTTGGCCTCTCCGTTCAATTTATTTCTATAATAAATTGGAACGCGAATTTGGACACATCACACAATTTCATTCTGTGCCTTGTAATATTGGTAGATCGTTAGTTAGAATTGACGAAAAATACTTAATCTTTAATACTAGAGAAAGATATCCTATACAGCAAAGCGCTGTTATTTTAAATATTGACCCTGTAGAGATAAGTAAATCATATGAGAAAAACATATTAGATAGGATCAGGCGTAGGTATTGTCTTGATATGGATGATAATGTGGTAGTTGAGTGTTACGATAATAGAATTCAACATTTTTCTAGAAATCCATTTGTCTCCCTCATGGAAGGTGAGTGTTTTGTTAGAACCTTTTTATCTGAATGTATGATGCAGTTTCCAGATAAAAAATCAAAATATGATGATAACTACTAAATGATGAAGATCCCTAAAACAAGGAATACGTTAAGTTATAGATTGTTCGTTAATCAACCTAGTTACACTGATAAATTTGATCAAGCTTCCACGATCTTTGTTTTAAAATGAATCGTGGGCTATACGCTTTATCATTCAAGATGCAAAATTTAACAAGCGTTGAGGTCAATAGATACTAGGCGACAAGTTGAAGATCTAACTGGCTCAATTGTATAATTGTCAGCACCGAATATGTTTTTCTCAATGCTTTCACGTTGGATCGTCAGTTAGAAAATTAATAAAGTTTAAATGAGTTTTTTTCATTCAAAATCCTCTCATTAATTAACGTAGTTAATTAATGAGAGGATTGAGTTGTAGTATTCGATTAAGGCTAGGGGCTGTTGATCTTTTACATTGGCAACCAAATCATTGCGCATGCTAATGCCAACATGCTTTCATAATTAATCTTTAACTTGTCGTATCGGGTAGCTATAGCTCTAAAATGCAAATGTATTCTCTACTAAGTGCCTGTCTTTGAGTTTTTCCTTCTTGGTATTACTGGTGTTGAATTACGCTTAGTACTATATCTCTAATTTCTTCACTGTCATAGCCCTTGTCTGCAATAATAAAATCAGCTTGAGGCAATAAATCAATCAGTTCATTAGCAACTTTACTATCATGTACTTCACCGCCTGTAACAATAAATTCGACAGGCAAATGAATTTTACTCGTATTGCCATTTCCATAGCCCAAGTGCCTGTTGTTGCTTATACCCATGTGACGTAAAAGTGCAAATTCAGCAAGGAAAATAATACCAAGGTGCTAGGCATAAAATTGCCCTCTCGATGATTAACTGCGTTAGTCACCAAAGGTCGAATTAAAATAAAGACTTTAATTCCTAAGTGGTCATTCTACAGAGAGATTTTATAATAACGCGCCTTGGCACTAGTTGCCTTGCCCTGCGGGGCACAAGCTCAAAAAGCAAGACTGCGTTGCAATAATCGAAAAGGGAATAACAATTACCTAATATTGTGCCTTGTTCTGATGATCGAGCTTGAGCCTTACAAAGCATTTTTACGTCACATGGGTATAAACTCTATCTTCAA
>JAGLDN010000083.1 GCA_023145575.1 Psychromonas sp. | reverse complement strand
AATGGGTGTGGATTTTTTGAGTTAACTTCTACTTATCCATAATTTCTTTTTTGTTCTTGTTTTTTATAAAAATTCCAATATTTATCAAAATCATTACTCGATCTTAGTGAGCGTAATCTTAAGATCGCTTCTGCCCCTTCTAGGCTCCATCTTGCACCAGTTATATCTAGCCGATCATTAATTATATGTCTACATGCACCTTCAATTACGCCACTCGCAATAGGGAAACCTTTTTCTAGGGCGACATTATAGCAAAATCGAGATTTATTATTTACCAAGTACTTCGCACAAAGATCTACTGCATCACGTTTTTCGATCTTATTTTTAGTCGCTTTAATTTTAATTCCTTTCGCAACTTCGCTGCAGTTACCATTAAGAATTTTCAATGCATTTTTGGCAATCCATTTTTCTATTTTTGGATCGCCTTTTTCAAAGAAGCACCAACCTGCTTTCCATAAATACTCTAAGACATGGATGAAATCCATGATTATTGTCGCTTTAACTCTTAGCGACTTCATAACCCTTTCAATTAACTTTAGTTGGTGAGGATGTCCATCGATAAGTACAACCCACTCTCTTTTTTGCTCTGGATCTCGTTGTAAAGCTTCTTTAAATGCATCTTCAATAACAAATTCAGCACTATTTTTTATACTTGCCCAAACTCGTTTATTACGTTTTAAATAAGGAAGTCGAGTTACGATATTTTTCTCATTATTCATGATGGAAGAAGGCGTTCTAATGTCGGGTAGTGCAGAATAAACCGTGGCGACTTGTGCCATGCGCTTTCGATCTTTTTTCTCACCTTGACTAAGGCGACTATTGAGTTTCTTACTTCGTTTTGCTGCTTTGGCCGTGCATTCTCGTAGTGAATCTGGTCGTACTACGACCCCTTTACCATCAAATTGTAAGACTAATATCCCTTGATTGTCTTCGGGCTCTAAATAACGGTTTTGCAAATAAAAATTATCGAAGTCCACTGCTACATCTTGGACTAATTGCAAAGATTGCTGTTTAGCAATGGTTGCACCTGTTGTTGTCTTGATGCTTTCAACCGTATCATCAAAAGAGTTTTTAGATGCTTCGGTAGCGACTCGTTGAGCAACCCCATCAGAAAACTTTCGACTTGCTAAATTAAGTACTTTATCGATAGGGAAAACACTTTTTCCTTTAGGCTTTGCGTAGCTAGTTCTCATTACAGTTACCTCTCCGAATAGTGTCATTAACTGCCGAGAAGTATTCTTTTTTACATAGGAAAGGCGCTTTCCTTCTGGGCTAATTATAGCGCTTTGTACTACCTCGTTTGATGCTAATTTTGCCAGATATCCTTGAAATAAATGCCTTAACAATTCAAAGCCTTCATGCTGAATATACTTCTCAATATCCGCGTGTTCCTTATATTTACATTCATCAGATTTTAAGTGTGAAATTATATTTGAAAATTGATCTGTTGCATCAGAAAAAAATGAAATTTCAGGAGTTTTCAAGTAAGCTAAGTTCATAGAGAGCCTTTTGGGGATGTTATTGTGTTTGGTAGCTTAATAAGTACCACAAAAGGCTTCTCTTGTTTAGTTTTATTTTTTATAAGATCTTGATATTTAAAGGATCTTTTGTCAATCCAGAAGATCTACACCCAATGAAATTGCATTCATCAACGCTT
>JAGLDN010000082.1 GCA_023145575.1 Psychromonas sp. | reverse complement strand
TGAATCTATTAAACCATGTCACACCTATAGTTTATTTAAAGGAGTTGAGCACTTTCAATCTTAATATTTCTAATTATTGCGAACAAAATTTAATAGATTACTCTCAAGCTATAATCGTTGAGGATGAAGAAACAGCGAAGAGCTTTGCTGTCGATAGAGCGAAAAAGATGGCAGGCGCAATTAATGGGTATTTTATATAATAGGTAGAAGTCTAACACGTCAAGTCAGGCGGACGGCTAGCACTGTCGCATTTTTTGCAAACCATCTCAAAAATTGCGCCAGCACGCCGCCGCTGAACTCTATCGTTGAGGCTGTAGAATTTATCCAAAAACAGCGTTGATCGCTCTTTTTTCAATTAAGTCTAATTATACGTGAAATCTACTTGTTTGCGTTGATCATCTGTGATCTAATGGTTGTTATTCGCTCAGAGTGAAATGTTATGGCGAATTATAAACCTGATTTATCCTGTCAATGTAAAGTAAAACGCAGATAATTGGGGGTACTTTATTGAAGATTTTAGCCTTCACTGGCGAGATTTTTTAATATGGATATACCCAATTGAAGCAAGATAAAGGGCGAAATCCATAAATTCACCCTCCCCCCCAAAAAATACACGAACTAAAAGATGAATAAACAATGCAAAAAAAATATTATATTGGCATTATGTCTGGTACTAGCCTTGATGCTATCGATGTTGTTATTGCAGAGCGCACATCGCATGGATTTAAACAAATCGGAGGTTATGCTCCTGATTTAACACCTTTTTTACGCACTCAACTACTGAAAATTTGTCATAAAAAACACGTTGATTTACAGACTTTAGGCGTAATTGATCATCAATTTGCACTTGCTTGCGCAGAAGCTGTCCATCAATTACTCGAAAAGCATCATATCTCTAGCAAGATGATCATAGCAATTGGTAGCCACGGACAAACGATTTACCATGATCCGATAGGCAAGTACTCTTTTACCCAACAAATCGGTGATGCCAACTTAATCGCAGCGAAAACACAAATTCCTTGTGTTAGTGATTTTAGACGTATGGACATGGCCTATGGTGGTCAAGGAGCCCCACTGGTACCTGCATTCCATCATGCCGTATTTTCTAAAGAGCATGAAACCCGCATTATTTTAAACATTGGAGGTTTTGCTAATATCAGCTTACTTACCTCAGACACTCATGTTTTAGGTTATGACACAGGTCCTGGCAATGTATTAATGGATGATTGGATTGGGAAAACACAAGGAAAACGATTTGATAAAGATGGGCTGTTCGCCAAACAAGGAAAAGTAACGAAAAAACTTCTAAAACTACTGCTTAATGACATTTATTTTACACAATCCCCACCTAAAAGTACTGGGAGGGAAAAGTTTAACTTACTTTATCTTGAAGACAAATTAAAAGGATTTTCTGGTATTTTAGCAGAAGATGTACAACGTACATTACTTGAATTTACCGCACAAACCATTTGCAATGAAATACAGCGACAAAGTAAAGGCTGTTTTGTTTTTGTTTGTGGTGGCGGTGCATATAACTCCTTGTTAATGTCACGATTGCAAGCACTATTAACACAGCACACCGTAGTAACTACACAAGCACTAAATATTGACCCAATGTATGTCGAAGCAGTTGCATTTGCTTGGCTCGCAGAGCAACGTCTACTTGAACAGCGTATTGCATTAAAAAGCATTACAGGAGCAGAAAAAAATGCAATACTAGGCTGTGTTTATTTACCTTAAGTTTCCAAGGATCGACGTTTTACCTGTGAAAATCCAAGATATAAAATCAGCATCTGAATGGAAGGATCGTGTCAGATCATACTCCCATGTGACTCTTCATTTTGGCGATTAATTTCTTTGATTAATTTAATAAAATGATCCTTCACCTGGTGGGCGGGTTTTAAAACGGCGATGCACCCATATATATTGATCGATACATTCTTTGATCATTGCCTCTAATTGCTGATTTACAATTATTGAATCTGCAACAATATCTTTCGTTGGGAAATTTTCTAATTTAGGTAAATAAATAAGTTCATACCCTTGAGTATCAGGCAATCGTTTAATAAAAACAGGAATAACACAAGTGTTTTTAAGTCGTGCTAGTGTTGAAGTTCCTGAGACAGTATTTGCTTTTTTAACATCAAAAAAGGGCACAAAAACAGAGCTCGAATAATGGCCATAATCATGATCAGGTGCATACCAGAGAACTTCTCCTTTTTTTAATGTGCGTATCATTCCTTTAATGTCTGTACGATCAACCATTCCTTTATTACTACGCATTCTTCCCCAATTTGTCCAATAATTTAAAATAGGGTTTGTATGTTTTCGATATACAGCAAAACTCGGATGTGAAAATCCACCGATCCGCGCAGAGACTTCCATTGATAAGAAATGAGCGCCTAAAAGCAACACGCCTTGTTTTGCGTTCAATGCTTCGTTAAGATGTTCAAGACCTGTTATTTTGGCAATGCTTTTGATCCGCCAAGTTGGCCAAAACCAACCAATACCCATTTCAAATATTGCAATACCAAGATTTTCAAAATTTTTTTTAATTATTTTATCTACCGCATGGGGTGATAGATCTGAAAAGCAAAGCTCAATATTTCGCTGCGCAATTTCACGCCTTCGCTTGGCAATGAAATAAATGATATTACCAAGTTTTTTACCGATGAAAAGCAAAGTAGAATAGGGTAATAAAGAAGACAAAAATAGCAAGATAATAGCAAACCAAATGAGCCAATACCTAGGATGTGCAAACTCAAGCTTAAGTTTATCATCATTCATACAAATATTTTACCTTGAAATTAAATAACTTTTTATATAATAACATTTTTTACCAGCCTAAGGCGTTGTTTTTCTTTAGGATATGTCTTCCATAAATCTCCATAGTATGTATTTAAAATAGGGTGTTTTAAATGAGCGGCAATTTCGGCCAACGGCCAAAGAACAAAAGCATTTTTAATGATGTCCGCTCGAGGTAAATTACGTGATTTATCAATCAAATCGCCATATAACAGCACATCAAGATCAATTATCACTTGATCCGTAGCGCGTGTGCGTCCTTGAGCAGTTTCAATATGTTTTAACTTTTTGATCACTCGATTAAATGAAAGTGAGGTATCAAAACCAATCACTAAATTATAAAAATGATCACCAGTGAAGCCAACTGCCTCACTTTCATAAACACTCGATAGTGTTAGCTCACCAAAAAAATCACGTAACGGTTTTAATACAAGAGAAATATTTTTCGATGGCAATAAATTTGAACCAACACTAATAAAAACAGTTGGCACTATCTACAACCGCGCTCTATTTGTACACCCAAACTCTGTGCTTTAGGCAATGCGCCTGGTTTATGTAAAGTGACTTTGATCCACGGAACACAAAACTTAGTCATGATAAGCGAAGCCACGCGTTCAGCTAACGTTTCAATTAATCCACAATGATGGGTCTGTACAAATTTAATGAGCTCTTCTGATACTTTAAAGTAATCTAATGCTAAATTAATATCATCTGATCCACTCGCAGCGCGAATATCAAATGCAATTTCTAAATCGAAATATAATTTTTGTTGCAGTGTTTTTTCCCAATCATAAATACCAATCTGAGTAATCACTTCAAGCTGTTTAATAAAAACAATGTCCATTACTATCCTTTTTTACACTTAACCTGAGTGCAAGTTGTTTTTCTTGTTTTTCTTGTTTTTCTTGTTTTTCTTGTTTTTCGTATTTACGCCACAATGAGTATATAATTCAGCATTGTTTTTTGATATTGTAACCAACGAGCACGATCTGTGATCATATCTTCACTCCAATATTTAATTAAATGTTCGAAAATTTTTTATTGAACAAATTAGCGCTTTCACTTTTTGATACAACATGATTGACCATACAATTTGCGAAATTTATAATCGTAAATAATAACAAATATATCGCAAATGTTTGACGAGTATTCGTAAAAAAATAAAAATAGTGAACTATAGACGATAGTTATAATAAAAATATTGAGTTATTTCTGTTCATTTGGATATAATTAATTATAAGGAACGGATCAGAAAAGGGAGTTTACTGTGCAACCAACTAAATATATCGCTTTAATTGCAACTCTCATCTTTAGTTTGATGAGTATCAATAGTTTCGCTAACACTCAAACAGAATCAGAAATTGTAAAACGTATTGCACCTGTTGGCAATATTTATCTCGATGGAGACATAAAGATAACAAACGCGGCATCAGTTTCTACAAAGTCAGCTGCACCACGGACTGGCAAACAAATTTTTAATACTTATTGCATGGCATGTCATACAACGGGCGTACTAGGTGCTCCTAAAAGAGGAGATGCGAATGCATGGAAACCGCGTCTTGCTAAAGGTATGAGCATATTATACAAGAATGCTATGGCAGGTTTTAATAGCATGCCCCCTAAAGGAACTTGCGCGGATTGCAGCAATGAAGAAATGAGATCATCCGTTGAGTTTATGATAAAATAAATCTGAATATCGTCTGCGATAAACAGGAAGAATTAGTTTTCGTTTTTTAACTAAGCGGCTTCAAAATATTTTGCCTAATGAGAGATTAAATTTCAGAGTAAGGTCTAACATTTGATCTGATAATGATTAGCTTCGCAATATCTGCCAGTTGAATTATCCGAAAGGTGTTAGTTTTTTTATGAAGAAGGCCTTTTTTATTACTTAACGTAGGCTGATTTTCGAGAAATTACCGCGCAGGAAAAGCTACTCTAGCTCGTTATAACACATTGCTATATCTATATGTAACTTATTGATTTATAAATATGCGAGGCGCACTCTCAATATTTGTGAATAAAAGTCTTCATTTTAATTATCCAAATTATTAACAAAGTTAAATTTATGAGGCGTACAGCTACAACGTCAGCAAGCCACATTGGGCGATTGCTATAATTTTACAGGAAACATTATGCGCATATTACACACAATGTTACGCGTAACTGACTTAACAAAGTCGATCAACTTCTATACTAAGGTTTTGGATATGACATTGCTACGTCAGTCTGAAAATGAAGCATATCAATACACGCTTGCATTTTTAGGTTATGGCCAGGAGTCGGATACAACGGTCCTTGAATTGACTCACAATTGGTCAGTTACTCAATACGATATTGGCAATTCGTTTGGCCATATAGCCATTGAAACTGATGATATTTATGCGACCTGTAATGCAATCAAAGCAATGGGTGCTGAAATAACGCGTGAAGCGGGACCTGTAAAAGGTGGCTCAACCATTATTGCATTTGTTAAAGATCCTGATGGGTATATGATCGAACTTATTGCTAAAAAAAATGCAGGTAATAAAATATCTGAGTAGTCTGCAAGGCAGTTTTGTTTACTTTGCGCTACTTTATTCCCCTATTATTTCTCTAAAAAACCAATTTTTTTATAGACATTCGCAAGGGTTGTTTTTGCTCTAGATTTTGCTTTTTCAGCACCAACACGTGCAATTATCTCTAGTGCAGGCTCATCTTCGCGTAATTCATCATATCGTGCTTGAATAGGTTGTAAAAGCTCAATCACCGCATCGGCGGTATCCACTTTTAAATGGCCGTACATTTTCCCTTCATAATCAGATGCTATACTGTCAATTGATTTACCTGTTGAACATGATAACAAGGTTAATAAATTGGAAATTCCTGGTTTATTCGCCACATCAAAATAGATTGAGGCTTGCTCATCAGAGTCTGTTTCCGCTGCTTTTATCTTTTTAGCAATGACTTTTGGCGATTCTAATAAACCAATAAAGTTTTTCACATTATCATCTGATTTTGACATTTTTTTTGTTGGCTCTTGTAGACTCATTATACGCGCACCATGAATTGGAATAGCAGGCTCTGGTATAATAAAAGTATCTCCATAAGCATTATTAAAACGAGTTGCAATATCACGCGCCAACTCAAGGTGCTGTTTTTGATCGCTACCAATGGGAACATGACTTGGACCATACAATAAAATATCTGCCGCCATTAATACAGGATAACTAAATAATCCCACATTATTACTGCCTGTATTTTTTTGTGATTTATCTTTAAATTGGGTCATGCGGTTTAATTCACCCATTTGTGTATAGCAATTTAAAATCCACGAAAGTTCAGCGTGCTCTGCGACTTGAGATTGAATAAACATTGTGCTTTTTTGAGGGTCAATACCAACCGCTTGATACATTGCTAAACAATCATAAATTGCAGAGCGTAATGCAATAGGATCTTGACGTACCGTGATTGAGTGCAAATCAACGATACAATACAAACAATCATGCGTTTTTTGCATTGTCACCCACTGGCGCAGGGCACCCATGTAATTACCAATAGTTAAGAAACCTGATGGCTGACAGCCACTAAGTACGATAGGTTTTATCATTTTTTTCTCTTGTTTTTGTAATAAGACAGATTACTATAAATAGCTTTTCTATTTCAGTACTTAAAATTACTTACTTTTACGTTGTAAGTTTCGTAAAGAGAGCAGCCATTCACATTAAAGTACGCCTTGAATAAAGCTATCTCCCTGTGTAAAATTTAGATTACATACATTAATGTAATTGGAATAAACTGAGCTCGCGAACCAACTGGCTTGGCTACTTTCACCAATGAGTTAAGTTATAAAGCTCCATATAAAACAACCACTTAATAACTAAAGTCTTCATTTTAATTGTCCTATAGCCTTGCCCCAAAGGGTTGGGTTCAATAGTCAGACCTAAATTATGGATAAAAACACCACCAATACCCATAATATCTTAGAATTAGATCACATCAACTATTTATTTTTATTGCTGTTTTTTATATTACCCCTGCATATGCATCTAGGTTGGGTGTACTGTAGTTGTCTTGAATCAACTTAGACCAAGTAGGCTTGACGTGGTCAACTAAATTCACA
>JAGLDN010000081.1 GCA_023145575.1 Psychromonas sp. | reverse complement strand
AATAAAGACTTTAATTCCTAAATAGTTATTCTATGTCGAGTACTTGCCACAATTTGTCGATCTGACTTTGCAAAATTAAGTATCACGGGTATATATCAAAGTATAAAAGCAGCAATGGAACCCTAGCATTACGAACGGGCTTCAACTGCGTACCATCAGTTAGTAACATTAAGAATACGAGCTCTAAAGAGGCAGAAACACTCTCATAAGATCCTAGCCGAGTATTTACTTTTGCGATGGTATTCTAAATATCAACGCCATATAATCTCAAAGTGTTATTGCGCAGTGAATTATTATTCAAAGAGAATAGTATACCAGCTGTTTTTAGCCTAATTTTTTAGGATTGGCGTTGACAGTAAGAGATTTGAAAACTGATCGTGGTGGTATTGTATTGATTTAAAGAGAATATAGAGTAGAGGATTAATTTGATAACCTATCAATAAAAAATAGTTGCTTGTAAATGATTTTTTTAAAAAGCAAATAAACAAGAGAAAAGCGTGTCAAAAGTTTTTTTATAAAAAACACATTGAATGGTTACCACTATTTAATCGTGCATGATAAAAAGTGGGAAAAGCAACATTATACCAATTATAATAAATAGCTTTTCAATTTGATTGCGTAAAATTTAGATGACATACTTAATGTAATTGGCATTACTAAAGGACCAAAATAAAAGTAATTTGTTTTTTTAGTACAAAATATGCTTGCGGCGGAATGATGGGTTGGTTAGTTGCAAATAAAATTAAAAAAATGCTTTGATCTCAAATACTGTCGTTATTTTTCAATTGTAAATCAATAAGTTAAGATTTTTATCTGGATATAAGCTTTATTATATTTGCGGACTGCGTAATATACGTTAGATATTTTAACTTTGTTAATTGGCGCAAGTTGCTTTTACGTTGGAAATTAAAAGTTTTTTTGTTGGCTTAATATCCGTCCTGCGTAAAACACTCCAGCATCATAACCTATTGATAATTAGTGTTAATTTTTTAGATAAGCGATTAGCCTTGCTAATGACAGCATATTAGCAGGCCTGATCGTTGAAATGTTAGCGCTTATTTTAATCATGAAGCTCGCAAATCTGTTTGTATTTTCAATGATAACGGGTACAGTCGTTATAAAATTTAGATATCTAAATTTTCAACGCGCAGTGCATTTTCATCGATAAATTGACGACGTGGCTCTACATTATCGCCCATTAGGGTATTGAATAATAGATCTGCCCCAAGAGCATCTTCAATTTTCACCTGTAGCATGTGACGAGTATTTGGATCCATTGTTGTATCACAAAGTTGATCTGGATTCATTTCACCTAATCCTTTATAACGTTGTATATAGAGTCCTCGTTTCGACTCATTCATTAACCAATTAACACCATCAATAAACGTTGATATTTCTTGTATTCGCTCACCTCGTTTGATAAACGCGCCTTCTTCAAGCAATGAGCTGATCTCCTCCCCTACGCAAGTTAGCGCCTTATAACCATCAGAGCCAAAGTATTCTTCATCAAAATTATAGACAGTATCAACACCATGTTTGCGAATTGTAAATAAAACTTTATTTGTTAATTCATCCTCTGAAGGTACAACATCAGCGCCGTAGATAGCGCCTTGTTTTTCGTTTTTCTTGAGTGTTGCAATTACATCTTCTGCCCATTGTACTGTGTATGTTGCATCTTTTAGTGATTCAATTGTTAATTTGTTTTTATAAATTAAGGTATCAAGAATGATTGAAGGAAAGCGACGTTTTAAACGCTGAATCGTTTCTTGTACTGCGCGATAGCGCTTAAGAAGTCCTTCTAACGCTAATCCAGATATACCAGGAGCTTTTGGATTTACATGTAATGACGCATTTTCCATTGCCATTGTTGTCAAGTAAGTCTGTAGTTCAGATTCATCTTTTAGATAAGTTTCTTGTTTACCTTTTTTTACTTTATATAAAGGCGGCTGAGCAATATAAATATAACCATTTTCAATTAGCTCTGGCATTTGACGAAAGAAGAAAGTCAGTAAAAGCGTGCGAATGTGGGATCCATCCACATCGGCATCAGTCATGATGATAATGCGGTGATAACGTGTTTTTTCTGGTTTATATTCATCTCTACCAATGCCACAACCAAGTGCTGTAATAAGTGTAGCGACTTCTTGAGATGAAAGCATTTTTTCAAAGCGGGCTTTCTCTACATTTAAAATTTTGCCTTTTAGTGGTAAGATTGCTTGATTCTTACGGTTGCGTCCTTGTTTGGCACTTCCACCCGCCGAGTCTCCTTCCACAATATAAAGTTCAGAATGCGCTGGATCTTTTTCTTGGCAATCTGCAAGTTTCCCTGGTAGACCTGCTAAGTCAAGCGCTCCTTTACGCCGAGTCATGTCTCTTGCTTTTCGTGCAGCTTCGCGCGCGCGCGCGGCATCAATAATTTTACTTGTTATAATTTTAGCTTCTGCTGGATTCTCAATTAAAAACTCTTGAAGTTTTTCATTCATTGCACTTTCAACAACAGGGCGAACTTCTGATGAAACGAGACGATCTTTGGTTTGTGATGAGAACTTAGGATCAGCTAACTTTATTGAAATCACAGCCGTTAAGCCTTCTCGAGAATCGCCACCTTCCGTTGTTGTTTTATTGCTTTTATTTTTGACTTTAGTTAACTCTTTTTCCATATAATTGTTTAGTGTTCTGGTTAAGCCACTACGAAAACCTGTCAAATGAGAGCCACCATCTCGTTGAGGGATGTTATTGGTAAAACAATAAATATTTTCTTGAAAACCATCATTCCATTGCATTGCAACTTCTACATTTGTGCCATTGTTGTTATCCAATGTAAAATGGAATATTTTTTGATGAGCTGGTGTTTTATTTTTATTAAGGTAATGTACAAATGATGCTATACCACCTGCATAACAAAAATGATCAAATTTAGTTTCTTCTCGTTTATCAACGAGCCTAATTGAAACCCCTGAATTTAAGAAAGAAAGTTCGCGTAACCGTTTTGCTAAGATATCATAGTGGAATAACACATCTGTAAATGTTTCTTCGCTGGGCCAAAAACGAATTTCTGTACCCGTTTGATCACTATCTCCGATAATAGCCAAAGACGATCTAGGCACTCCATGACAGTATGTTTGTTGGTAGATCTTGCCTTGTCGTTTGATGGTTAATCGTAGTTCTTTTGATAGCGCATTAACAACTGAGACACCGACACCATGCAATCCACCTGAAACTTTATAGGAATTATCATCAAACTTTCCGCCAGCATGCAATATTGTCATGATAACCTCAGCCGCAGAAATTCCTTCTTCTTCATGAATATCAACAGGTATTCCTCGACCATCATCTCTAACGGATACACTTCCGTCACTGTGAATTGTTGTGACTATATCAGTGCAATAACCAGCGAGTGATTCATCTATGGAATTATCAAGGATCTCAAATACCATGTGATGTAGACCTGTTCCATCATCTGTATCGCCAATATACATTCCAGGACGTTTCCGTACTGCATCCAACCCTTTAAGAACTTTTATGCTTGATGAGTCGTAAGTAGTCTCATTCATAATTTTACCTGTTATACTTGTGTTTAATTTTCAAGTTCTAAAAAACGTCCTGTTTCAACGTGAAACATTGATTTATTTTTAGAAAATAATTTATTTACATGACCAAGCTCAATGACTGTAATAAAAACTTGAGCGCTAGTGTTTATAATATGTTTTGCTAATATTTTTTGCTTTGCTAAATCCAATTCAGCGTTAAAGTCATCAATAAGAAATACGCATTCTTTATTATCAAATGAGTTCAAAAATAAGCCTTGGGCTAAACGCAGTGCATACACAAAGAGCTTGAGTTGTCCACCAGATAAAACGTCTGCGATGGGTACTTCACCTATTTTAAAGCGAATATCAGCTTTCTGAGGCCCTGCAGTTGTATAGCCAAGTTGAAGCTCTTTAATAAAATTGTCTTGCAAATATTTTTTTAAGGGTTTATTTGTTATATCCCAGCCACAAAAAAATTTGCTTGATACTTTAAATTGAGGTAAAAACTCCTGAAGTATGCTATTGAATATAGGTAAAAATAAATCAAAATAGTTTTGACGCTGTTCACTGATTTTTTCACCTAATACACAAAGTTCATTATCCCACATTTGCACGTCATTGTAACATTTACATTGCTTTAACGTCGCATTACGCTGTTTTATAATTCGTTTTAGTCTTATCCAGTGTGCGTAAAACAGAGGGTCATGATAAAACACACCCCAATCAAGAAAAGCGCGGCGCTCTTTAGGACTTCCTGAAAGTAGTTTATAACATTCAGGTGTTATTATTTGTAAAGGGATATAGTCAATTAGCTTGGATAGTTTTTTGCAAAATTCGTTATCAATTTTAAGTTGCACATCGCCCCTTTTATTTTTTTTTAACCCAATTGATGTGTGCTTATTTTTCGTGCTAATTTCACTGTAAAGAGTGAAGTCTTGGTGATCATGATGAATAATTCTATTGGTTAAATGAGTTCGAAATGATCGCCCTAAACCAAGAAAACAAATTGACTCTAATAAAGAGGTTTTTCCGCTACCATTGTCGCCAATAATTATATTTACTTTTGGGTGAAATAATACTTTGGCAGAATTAATGTTTCTAAAGTTACTAATGATCAATTTGTTAATCGGCATAAGACTTGTCCTTAACTAAATTGGTCTGCTCTTATTTATCACGTCAAATGAAAGCTAACGTTGCATTCCGAAGTATCATGGGCATACATATAAATGTTTTTGAAACCCCATAAATATCTCTCCTATCGCACGAGCAGGGCCAATTTCTGCAACCGCACCGTGAATGTTATTATATTTCAACTCAATTAAACTGCGCATTTTTTTCGGCGATAGCTCATCAATGCCATCTTCAACATAGCGTTTTAAAATGAAGTTAATAAATTCTTGTTGTTTGTCATCATATAACTTTCCAATCGCTGGTTTGGCAAGATTTACACGATCTTCGCGACTACGAATTTCAGATGCAAACGCAACATACTTCAATACGTCATACACATCACTGTTTTTTGCATCTATTAACGCTTGCATTTCCTCTAGTTTTTTATGATCATAACCCGCTTCACTTAATCCCTGCATTAGCTTTTCGCGCGTAATGGGATCACCCCATATTTCACGAAGTTGATCTTCATTTTCAAAAAACTGTGGTAAATCATCAAAAAGACGCTCAATAAACGCTTTTGCTGTAATAGGCACGCCATCTGCATTCCAATACATTACCGATGAAATGTGATGTATTTGTCTTGTTTTACCATCAGAGAGCTTAATTTCTATTTTTTCGGTTTTTTCACATGTACATGGGGTATTAGCACAGTTTTCACATAATTCTTGTTCACAAACGCAAGGATCTTCATTGCATTTTCTACAAACAGTTTGACAACTACAAGGCGTATTTCCGCAGTCTGGGCATGGTTCGTCAGGGCAACAACAGGGCGTAAATCCACACACTTCACAAGGCTCAATTTCACAAACACAAGGCGCTTCATTGCAATGCCCACAAGGTGGTAACGGCTCAGGATCGCCATCCCAAAGCGGATCAGCAAAGTTATGATGTGCTTTAACAAAATCAAATACACTGAAGAAGTCTTTACCGTCATAGATGCGTGTGCCGCGACCGATGATCTGTTTAAATTCAATCATATTATTACACGGACGCATCAATACAATATTGCGCACATTTCGCGCATCAACACCTGTAGAGAGTTTTCGTGAAGTGGTTAATATGGTGGGGATTGTTTTTTCATTGTCTTGAAAGGTTTTCAAAAATGTCTCACCAGCAATGCCATCATTTGCTGTAACACGCACACAATAATGCGTGTTTGTCGTGCATTTTTTTTGCGTAGCATATTGATTGATGTAATCTCTTACTTTACCGGCATGGGCTTGTGTTGCACAAAATACAATGGTTTTCTCAACAGGATTTATTTTATCCATCCAATAATGAACACGTTTTTCTTCTCGTTCATTAATGGTGATTATTCGATTAAAATCGCCCTCCAAATACAGTTTACCTTCTTCGGGATCGCCCTGAACAACCACACCATCACCCGCTGTATAAATATATTCATCCATCGTGCCGACAATTGGATACACTTTAAAAGGTGTTAAAAAACCATCGTCTATACCTTCTTTTAAAGTATAACTGTAAACTGGATCACCAAAGTATTTATAGCTGTCTGCATTGTCTGTACGTTTGGGTGTCGCGGTTAACCCTAATTGTACGGCTGGGGAGAAATAATCAAGAATATCACGCCATGAGCTTTCATCATTTGCGCCGCCTCGGTGACATTCATCAATGATAATAAAATCAAAAAAGTCTTCGGGATATTGCCTGAAATTGCAGTTGTTCGTGTCAGTGATCGTTGGCTGATTAAAATCTTCGTCTTCTAGCTCTTCTGATTTTTCTGGTGCGTTGTTATTTGCAGAGTCAGTCATCAGTGTTTGGAAAATAGCCATAAAAATACTGGCATTTTTAGGGACGCCTTTCGCTTTTTTGATTTCACTTGGCGTTATACGCACCACTGCATCTTCGCCAAATGCACCAAAATCATTAAAGGCTTGTTTTGTTAAAACATTTCGATCTGCTAAAAATAATATGCGAGGTCGTTTTTTGGCATTACTGGGGTTTTTCGCCGCTTGTAAGCTCCAGCGACTATGAAACAATTTCCATGATAATTGAAACGCAATACAGGTTTTTCCTGTTCCTGTTGCTAAGGTCAATAATATTTTTTGTTTGCCTTGGCAAATCGCTTCAAGTGCATTATTAATTGCATTTTCTTGATAATAACGAGGTTGCCAATCACCTTTATACTCAAACGGTATTTGTGCAAAACGTGTTCGCCATGTTGCTGTGTATTGCGGCTCAGACTGAGCGCTTTGACCATCAAACGTCAGCGCCCATAATTCATCAGGCGATAAAAAACGATCAACGAGTTTCTCTTCACCGTTGGCTAAATGAATTTGATAAAGTTCATGCCCATTCGTTGCGTAAGCGATCCGACATTGTAAACGCTGTGCATAATCTTTCGCTTGTGCCACACCTTCCGTGTAACTTAAACGTTCTCTTTTAGCTTCAACAGCGGCTAATTTACGCCCTTTATATTCTAAAACATAATCACTACTTAAACTCGATGCGCGTTTACCACCGCCAATAATACGCCCTTGCGTTATGCTCACTTCGCGACGAATAAAACTATTTTCAACCACGCCCCAGCCAGCAGAAACAATCAGCGGATCAATTAATTCAGCGCGGGTTTCAGATTCATTTCTATTCATGGTGGCACCTACCTTTTTTCAAAAAACAGAGATCAAAAACCCAGTCATTGATCATTTTATTTTGTGCTTAAACATTATCTTTTAGCGTTCTATATCGTTGTTTAGTACTTTTGGGTTTATCTGGAATTGTCATCACTCATTGTTTACGCGCTAGCAGTGGTTTTAGTATTTTTTGATTGAAATGAGGACGATTTTTAAGTTCTAAAAATGTCATCATTTCTTTTGTACTTTTAGCTGCCTTGCAAAATTCAAGTAGTGCCAGATTATGCTCGGCTACATGTTCGGTGCCATGTTCGGCAACATGTTCGGTGCCATGGTCAGTTTTTTCAAGCCTAGACGAAAGAGGCAGACTAAACGGTAGTACCAAACGGGTAAAGTTTTCAGTAAAACAAAATGCGTCTTTACTATAAGCTTCGAGTATTCGCGGAATGCCTGAGCCTAACTGCTCGACTAAATCAACATCTCTAATGATGCGCATAAGTTCTTTATTTTGTGGGACAGAGTACCCCATAAAGAACTCCTCTTGATCAAAACCTTGTGGTAATCCACCAGCTGAGGTGATTTCTATGCGATCCGAAAACAATTCAAATTTAGGTGGCACTTCTCGGCTATAGGCATTGTGAATAATTGCATTGATCACCGCTTCACGCAGAGCAACAGGGTTTAGTAATTTGGTTTCTTTTCGTGTTGTATCTGTAATGGTGGCAAGCGTTCTGTTTTCTACTTTTAATTTCTCAAGCACTGCTTTGGTTGCTTTAATTAAACAGCAATAACCATATTCTTCATTTTCAACTAAATCAACGCGGTTTAGCCCTGCATATTTAGCCACTTTAATCGACATGCCATTATCATCAGTCAATAAATATGCAGCATAATTAAAATCCCCCTCAGCGGTTAATAACTCTAAGTTCCGAGCAAATTGTTCGTTAAGTGGTAGTTTGTGCTCTTGGTAATATATTTTAAGTTGCTCAAAATTTAAGTCTTGATTTCGCGATCTAATATTTCCTATCGAATTGCGAATGCGAGTTGCAAATAGCGTTTCAATCATTCGTTGTGGCATTGGCTCTGCCGCCGAGCCAATACGAATAAAACAACCTTTAGCTGACATGCCCGCTTTGCGTAAAAAATAGGGCTGCTCCGATCCTCGCGCTAACACTACTTTTATAATGTTGTGATCTTGATAGTTTTCAATTAATACATCAAACAACCCCATAGTTTATGGGCTTATATTATGCTTTAAGCGATCTTTGATTTTCAATTGCAACTGTTCAATATTCTCGAGTGCAATTGCTTTCCCTTGATCGTTGATGCCAATATAAATAATGCCACCATCCTTTGCATTTAAGAACGAAACCACCTCTTTTTCAAAACCATCGGTGATCTGACGTTTAAACTCAATACGCTGGCTTTCGGCTAATGGGACCATACCAAGGCTAGGCGAAATTAATTCAGCCCGAGTATCTGCTTCATTTCTATTCATTATGGTACCTACCTTTATAAAAATCGATGCTCAAAAGTGTTGCTTTGAGGCTGTATTTATTTTTGAACTACCTGAAACTTTTAGATAGATGTTATATGTAAATTTGTAGCAATATATTTACTTAAGCATATTTATATGTAAACTTTAGTGACATCTCTTTACATATAGATAAGTATATATCCAAATAAATAAGCTAATTTACATATAAGATCTCTTATATAAAGTTAACTAGAGAATATCTGTAAATAACGATTAAAAATAAAAACTCGATTGCGTTGATAACCAGTCTTTTCAACAAGAATATTATCATCAACCATTTTTTTTAATAAAGCAGAAGCAGTTTGATGGCTAACTTTTCGCTTACATTATTTACTGTAACCGCTGGTTTATTGTATAAGTAATTAATAAGTAACTGAGCATTCTCTGCTCGCTTTCCATAGCTTAAAATTACCCCATCAATTTCTTGACGTAAGGCCAAAATTTCAATAAATGTTTGTTTTCCACTATTTGCCGTCTCTATCACTGCCGATAGAAAAAACCGGATCCAGTGCAGCATATCATTAGATTCACGAACACGAGTTAACGCATCATAATAACTACCACGGTTACGTTCAAAAAAATCAGATAAATATAAAGAAGGTTTTTTCAATAAGCTTTTATTTACTAAATACAACGTAATAAGTAAACGTCCGACTCGTCCATTACCATCTAAGAATGGGTGGATCAGTTTCAAACTGATAATGACTAATTGCAACCCGAATTAATTCAGGAACATAAATATTTTCGTTATGCCAAAACAACTCTAAATCAGACATTAAGTGAGTTACTTTATTCGGATGAGGAGGCACAAAAGCAGCATTATTTAAGTTACTGCCTCCAATCCAGTTTTGACTAGAGCGAAACTCTCCAGGCGTTTTATTTTCACCACGAACACCTTGCATTAAAGTTGCGTGAGTTTGTTTTAGCAATCTATTTGATAAAGGCACATTGCTCAATTCATCAATCGCATTATTAATTGCTTGTACATAGTTATTCACTTCGGTCCAATCATCTCGTTTTTCTGGGGCTAACTGTGAAACATCTAAGATCGCTTCATCCATTTGCGTTTGAGTTCCCTCAATTCGAGATGATGTATTGGCTTCTTTAGTTATATGCATTTGAATGAATAAATCAACATCTGGCACAATCAAGGTAAAAGCATCTAACTCAGCTAATGAGCGTGACGCTTTCTCTAATAATGTATTAATATCAGGCGACTCCCACTGCCATTGTCTATTTACAGTTGTAGGATCGAAGCTTCGGTATTGATACTGCTCCTGCCAGCTCCCAGCAATAAACTGTTCAAACTTCATCATTCATTCCTTTGTTAATGTTGCTAGTAAACTCGCCACTAAAAGCTTTTTGTAAGATTGATTTTTTTAGTTCGTCAATTGAGTTTAATTTTTGTTTATAAATTAACTCAAGTTCAATAACGTGATCTTTAGTTTCAAATAACTTTTGGGCAATAGCTTCTTGTGCTTCAATATCTGTTAACAAAGGAACTGAGATCACCTGCATTTTTTTAGGTGATGTATGCCTGACCTTTAATCCTGAAGCAGTTTCTTGTACATTAGCCCTAAACCCCTTTGTATTGAATAGATGAAACAAAAATTTCAAGCTAACTTTATTTTTAAATTCAGGAGTAATTTTAACCAAACCTAAACGCTGATTATGGAGAAAAATATTATTTTCTGGCACTAAAGCAGAAGAACCTAGTAAACCTACTGCTTGTTCAGTCATAGCAACAAGCAAATCTCCCTTTGATAGTAAATATTCAATAGGAAAACTTCCCTCATAGTACTTTGTTTTCTCTTCCCTATCCCTATATCCACCATCTTCGTAAAAACTACCTGGAGTCAATAATATCAAATTTGATTTATCAACAAAAAATTCAGATTTAAATGCAAACCCATGCTTAAAGTTACAAATATTTCCAAGAGGTACATCAACCCACCCTTCACCTTTTTGACTGAATACTTGTTGTAGGTAGCTGTCGAATAACTCGCGGGCATTTTTTAGGTTTTGCTCGGTTTTAGCGCGGGCTTGTTCTAAGTCGGCAAATACAGTGTCGAGTAATCCCACAATGCGTTTTTGCTCTGGGAGTGGAGGGAGAACAACGCTAATACTATTGAACTTGCTTTTATTAACTATGGGAACAGTTGTCCCTGACGCTAGCTTTTCAAGTTGCTCTTTAAAGTTTGAAGACAACACCTGATAGAACATAAACTTGGATATAAAATCACTATTGGGCTTAATAGCGTTAATTTGTTGGTTAAACGCTACTATTTCTGCATTTATTCCCACCTTACCTAAATTACCTATACAAGAAACTAAGATTGAACCTGGTGGCAAGGTTCTACTTGAAGCGGCACCTTTTACACTTAAATTATCAACCGTACTGCCTATTTGAGAATTTAGTAGTTCTGGGGGTTTTACAAATGGAACGTCACTCCCATAATTATCTTGTTGACTTTTCTTCGGGGTAGCACCTGTAGATGTTTCAAAGAAGTCGCTTAAATAACCGAACTTCCAATTTTCTGGCACGCTCATTACAACAACTCCTGAATCTTAGCCAAAATCGCCTCTGATTCTTTATCAAGCGCCATAATATCTTCAATAATTACTTTAGGCTCACGTAAAGGCGCGGCTTCTTCTACATTGGGATTTTTAACCGACAAGTCAAACATTGCTGGATCAATATCACTGATCGCCAATGACC
>JAGLDN010000080.1 GCA_023145575.1 Psychromonas sp. | reverse complement strand
TCATGTTCATGATCGCGATAACATAAGCGAGCGATTTTTTCTCTTTCGCATAGAAGGTGTTTTTTTGTAGCGTTTCTAAATCACTGGTTGAAAGCTGTGTTTTATCACGACCACCTTGACGTAAATAATCAAATGCTTCACATAAAAAACCCGCTGATCCTGCTGCACCATCGTAAATCGTTTCGCCAATCTTAGGCTGCACAACATCGATCATCGCACGGATCAAAGGACGAGGCGTATAATATTCACCGCCATTACGCCCTGCATTACCCATGTTTTTAATTTTGGATTCATAAAGGTGGGAGAGTTCATGCGTTTCTTTTTGCGATCTAAAACTTAATTGATCAATTTTTTCTAATGCATCACGCAGTGAATAACCGCTTTGAATTTTATTTTTAATTTCACTAAAAATCTCACCAATTTTATATTCAATGGTGTTCGGGCTTTCCGCACGTTGCTTAAACCCTTTAAGATAAGGAAATAACTCACCATCAACATAATCCATCAAATCATCACCGGTTAAAGCGTTGTTGTGATCAAATTTCCCCTCTTCATCTTTAGGCGCAGCCCATTCACTCCAACGGTGTTTGGCATCAATAATATAGTTGTATTCTTCCCCCATTAACTGGGCTTCAAGTGACTTGGCATATTCTAAATCATCGAGATATTTAAGAAATAACATCCAAGAAGATTGCTCGGTGTAATCCAACTCACTAGAGCAACCCGCGTCTTTATGAAAGATGTCGTCGATATTCTTAAATACTTGTTCAAACATGAGTTTTCTCTTCGTTAAATAGTCTTTTTTAAATTGCATAATTTCAGTCATTAAATAAAAAAACCCATATAACAGGGCTTGGTTAAATCATGAATGAAGGTGTTATAGGCATGTCATAAACGCATTGGCATCAAAACATATAGTGAGTCATCACTATCATCAACCGCTTCAATTAGTGCGCTATTGGAAGGTGTGCTAAATGTCATTTTGACTTTTTCACTTTTTAGTGTGCCCAAAGCATCTAAAACATAACTTACGTTAAAGCCGATCTCAAGGTCGCTTGATTGATAATCCACCTTTAGCATTTCCATTGCTTCTTCTCGCTCTTGATTATTAGCGGTAATTTTTAATTCATTTGCACTGAGCGCTAAACGCACCCCTCGAAATTTTTCGTTTGATAAAATAGCCGCGCGAGTAAAGGCTTGTTTGAGGGATCCCCTGTCGGCTATAACTACTTTATCACCATCACGAGGGATCACTCGGCGATAATCTGGAAATCGACCATCAACAAGCTTCGTTGTAAATATATAGTCACCGATCAATACGCGCAGGTTATTCAAGCTTATTTGAAGGGTCAAAGTAGGACTCTCGTTGTCGAGTAATTTAAATAACTCTTTAATACCTTTGCTCGGCACTATTATTGTTTGCTGCGTTTCAATATTAGTGGGTGCTAAATTAATAAAGTTAGATGCAAGTCTATGTCCATCAGTTGCAACACTGCGTAAGGTATCTTGTGTTACTTCAAAATACATTCCATTGAGGTAATAACGTACATCTTGATTTGCCATCGCAAATTGTGTTGATGAAATTAATTTTTTAAATTCATTTGAGGGTATGTCAAATTCAGTAAGACTTTTGAGTGCTTCTATATTTGGAAACTCCACTGAGGGGAGCGTTGAAAGTAAGTATCTGCTTTTTCCTGATCGAATGGTTACTTTTTCATTTTTTAGTGAAAAACTTATTTCGCATGATTCAGGTAACCCCCTACAAATATCGAGTAATTTTCTCGCAGGTACCGTAATTTCACCTTCTAGGGATCCACTTGCGGAATCAATGTTGAGGGGAATTTTACTCATTAATTCAACTTCAAGATCAGTGCCAGTGAGGCTTAATAAATTGTTTTCAACTTTTATCAGGATATTACTGGTGATGGGTTGTATTGCTCGTCCACTTGACACTGTACCAACAACTAACTGTAACGGCTTTAACAAATTTTCGCGATTTATTGTGAATTGCATATAATGAATCCCTTATGAATAGCTACAATGAAAGCGTTCGTATTAAAATTTTATAATCCTCTTCTATATCATTATTTTCACGTCGGAGCTCTCCTACCTTTCGGCAAGCGTGAAGCACTGTTGTATGATCTCTCCCGCCAAAAGTTTCGCCAATTTCAGGTAAACTATGTTGCGTCAGCTCTTTTGCTAATGCCATCGCAATTTGGCGAGGTCTTGCAATTGTACGTGTTCTGCGTTTTGATGACATATCAGATACTTTAATGCGATAATGTTCGCAGACCACTTTTTGAATGTTTTCGATGGTTGTCTGCTTTGTGTGAACAGCTAACATATCGCGCAATGCGTCTTGCACTAAGGGGATTGTAATATTTTGACCCGTAAATTGCGCTTTTGCTGAAATATTTGCGATGGCACCTTCTAAGACTCGTACATCGGTAATGGTGAGACGTTTAGCAATAAAAAATGCAACATCATCAGGTAATGTTAATCCACGCTCTTCTGCTTTTGTTATTAATATTGCAACACGCATTTCAAGCTCAGGCGGATCAATTGGAATTGAAAGTCCCCAACCAAAACGGGTGCGTAGACGCTCTTCAATGCCTTCTATTTCTTTTGGAAATCGATCACTGGTTAAAATTACTTGCTGATGACCATCAAGCATTGAATTAAACGTTTGAAATAACACTTCTTGAGATCGCTCTTTTCCTGCAAAAAAATGAATATCATCTATTAATAACGCATCAAGAGATGCATAATATTCTTTGAATTGCTCAATAGTATTATTGCGAATAGCGTTGATCATATCTTGAACAAAACGCTCGGAACGAATATAAACAACTTTACTCTTTGAGTTTCCTGCAACAATTGCATTACCTACTGCGTGAAGTAAGTGAGTCTTTCCTAACCCAGGGTGTGCGTACAAGAATAAAGGGTTGTAAACTTGTCCTGGATTGTCTGCTATTTGTTGTGTCGTTGCAATTGCAAAGTTATTTGAGCGCCCTTCAACAAAATTTTTAAACGTGTATTTTTCTATCAAGTGACTTGTGTGAGTAAATGTTTCTTGTTTACTTTTATTCTCCCAAGGTTGGGTTAATGGCACATTAGGTTTACTTACAGTATCAGTTGCCGAGTCTTTTGATACTTTAGCACTGCCAACAAGTAAGCGTATTTCGATGGCTGTACCAAGGCCCGCATCCATTATGAGTTGCTTTATTTTGGATTCTATTATGTCGATGTATTTACTGCGTATCCACTCACAAATAAATTTATTCGGTGCGTAAAGAGAAAGCGTTGAATGATTGAAATCAGCTTGTAGAGGACGAAGCCAAGTACTAAAGTCACTTACAGGTAATTCACTTTTCAACTGTGATAAGCATTCTTGCCAAATGAAGAGGGACATAAGTAACTCCAATAATCAACTTAAGGGGGAGCTAATTCTACAGATAATCGATGATCATCGCCAGAAGATCATTAATAAAAAAGAAAAAAGATCGTTTAGGTAATATTTTGAACTAGTTGCTCAAATATTTAGTTAATCTAAATTGTATTTGAATTCCAAATGTGGTGTGCATAAAAAAGCATTAATAGATCCTTGATTATTATCTGGTCTTCTATATACTAAAGACTTTGACTCTCGAGTCTAGGAAATAAAATAGATAATCAGCTTTAGCTATCATTTAAGACTGATTCATTTTGTTTTAAAGTGGCATCTTTGATCGATTCGATTCGAGTCTATCAATAGATTTAGCCCTCTTTTAATTCGCTGGTTATTTAACTTGATTATAAATAAATTAAACGATTAGCTACTCTACAGCATTTAAACTAAACTAAGATAAGTGAACAAAGAGCATGAAACGTACCTTTCAACCAAGCAATATTAAGCGAAAACGTTCACACGGTTTCAGAACTCGTATGGCGACTAAAAATGGTCGTAACGTACTAGCTCGTCGTCGTGCTAAAGGCCGTAAAAGCTTAAGTGCATAATTGCCAGACATGGTAGATTATTCGTATTCTCGGGAGTTGCGCTTGTTAACTCCTCTTGATTTTCAAGCAGTTTTTAAGAATGCAGTTCCAGCTGTTTCTCCACATATAACCCTACTTGGCAAACAAAATAATTTTAATCACCCTCGATTAGGAATGGCTATACCCAAAAAGCATATTAAACGTGCTGTGGGGCGCAATAGAATTCGGCGTGTAGTGAAAGAGCTATTTCGGCATCAACAACACTCATTACCTGCGATTGACGTTGTGGTGATTGCAAAAAAAGGAATTGCTGATTTATCAAATCAAGAATTAAATAAAATTTTGGATAAATTATGGCAAAAATTAATACGGCGATGCAGTGGTTAATTTTAAAGCTAATTCGAAGCTATCAGTTATTTATAAGCTCATGGTTACGGCCATGCTGTCGCTTTACACCGACTTGTTCACATTATGCAATTGAAGCCATTAAATTGCATGGTATTGTAAAAGGATGCTGTCTTTCTAGCGCTCGTATTATAAAATGCAATCCTTTGAGTGAAGGTGGTTACGACCCTGTTCCTGATGTTCCTGATTACGATAATAATGATAAATATAATAAAAAATAAATTAGACTTTAATTAATATAGAGATTATAAACGCAATGGAATCACAACGAAATTTACTTTTACTTGCCTTCGTTTTTGTCAGCTTTTTGCTGTATCAAGCATGGGAAGTTGACCACAAACCAACCGCTGAAGTTCAGACGACTAAGCAAGATGTTAAGACTGATCCTACAACGTTAAATCAAAACGAAGATGTGCCAGCGTCGTCTCTTACAACAACGAAACCCGTTGTTAAAGAAGTGCCACTTCAAGAGAATGTACAGGTTGGAAAATCAATTTTTTTAACAAATGATACGCTACGGTTATCTATTTCTTTAAAGGGTGGTGATATTGTTAAATCTGATTTACTCAAATATTCAAAAGCACTTCATTCAAAAGAGCCTTTTGATCTTTTACGCAAAACAAATAATTTTACTTATATTGCTCAGAGCGGATTAATTGGGCAAGGGCCTGACTCAAACCCCAAAGGTCGTCCTACTTATACAGCAACAAATTCAAATGCAGTGATGAAAGATGGACAAAATAAGGTGTCAACGTCACTACGTTTTGTTGATAAAAATGGTAATGTATTTACTAAAACATTTACGCTAACGCGTGGCGATTATGTCGTTAATGTGAGCTATAAAATTCAAAACATCTCTTCAAAACCATTAAATGTTCAGTTATATGGTCAGTTAAGAGAGACAATGAAAAGCCCTAAAGGACACCTAGCAATGCCTATTTACCATGGGGGGGCTTATTCAACAACTGAGACTCGTTATGAAAAATATAAATTTAGTAAAATGAAAGAGACGCCATTAAAAGAAACAACTAAAGGGGGTTGGGTTGCAATGCTACAGCATTACTTTGTCTCCGCTTGGATCCCTGCGACAAATGAAACGAATCAATTTTACAGTAATATTATTCGAGGCACAGATGCAACGATTGGTTTTAAAGCGCCAATCAAAACGATTAAGGGAAATAGCATCACTCAGATATCAACAAAACTTTGGGTTGGTCCGAAATTACAATCTAAAATGGCAGCTGCCGCTAAACATTTGGATTTAACTGTTGATTATGGCTGGTTATGGTTTATTGCTCAGCCATTATTTAAATTATTGCGGTTTTTCCACGGTATTGTTGGCAACTGGGGGTTGGCGATTATTTTAATTACCTTTACGATAAAAGGTGCATTATACCCATTAACAAAAGCGCAATACACGTCAATGGCAAAAATGCGCTTACTTCAACCTAAAATTAAATCGTTGCGAGATCGTTATGGTGACGATAAGCAAAAAATGTCAAAAGCAACCATGGAGCTCTATAAAAAAGAGAAGGTCAATCCATTAGGGGGTTGTTTACCTATCTTTTTACAAATGCCAATTTTCATAGCGCTATATTGGTCTTTAATGGAAGCGGTAGAACTGCGTCACGCGCCATTTATTCTATGGATCCAAGATTTATCTGTGCAAGATCCCTATTATATATTGCCAATTTTAATGGGAGTTAGCATGTTTTTCATTCAACAAATGTCTCCTGCAACGGTGCAAGATCCAATGCAACAGAAAATAATGAAGCTTATGCCTGTTCTTTTCACCTTTTTCTTCCTATGGTTTCCGGCAGGTCTGGTGCTTTATTATTTAGTGAGTAATATTGTAACCCTTATTCAACAGAAGGTTATTTTTCGCCAAATTGAAAGACAAGGCATTGGAACACCAAAATTAACCAATAAAGCTAAAGATAAATAATATAAAAAAGAGATCTTCAAGTACCTCAAGATGTTTTCAGAGATAACTCGGATGGAAAATCGAAGTGAATATTTGCCTATCAACGATTATCTGCACTAATCATTGATAGGTTTTGTGTCGTGACCTACTTCTGATTTCGAGCACGCACCGTACATTGCATCTTAAGGTGCAATGAGCGTATATCCATTTTACCAATGCTTCTAAATTTATTATAGGTAAAAATGAATGAATGAAGTAACAGATACCATTGTTGGACAAGCAACTGCTATTGGACTTGGTGGTATTGGCGTTATTCGCGTATCAGGCCCCGATGTTAAAGTTGTTGCAGAACTGATTTTAGGTAAACTGCCTAAAGTACGTTATGCAATATACCTACCTTTTACAGATCAAAATAATGAAACTCTCGATCAAGGCATTGCACTATTCTTTAAAGCCCCTCACTCATATACTGGAGAAGATGTTTTAGAGCTTCAAGGGCATGGCGGGCCTGTCGTTATGGATCTGCTTATCAAGGCTATTTTAACGATTAAAAACGTTCGGCTTGCAAATGCTGGAGAATTTTCAGAGCGTGCATTTCTAAATGATAAGCTTGATTTAACACAAGCCGAAGCAATATCAGATTTAATTGAGGCAACGTCAGAGCAGGCAGCTAAAAGTGCCTTTCACTCATTACAGGGTGAATTTTCACAAAAAATATATACGTTGGTTGAAAGTCTTATCCAATTACGAATTTATGTTGAAGCTGCAATCGACTTCCCTGAAGAAGAGGTTGACTTTCTTTGTGATGGGAAAGTTTCAAATGATTTAAAACAAATTATTAAAAATTTAGATTCAGTTAAAGATCAAGCCAAGCAAGGTGCCATTTTAAGAAATGGTATGAATGTGGTTATTGCTGGACGACCAAATGCAGGTAAATCGAGCTTATTAAATAACCTGGTCGGAAGAGAAAGAGCTATTGTCACTGAAGTTGCAGGTACAACGCGTGATGTAATGCGCGAGCATATTCATATCGACGGGATGCCATTACATATTATAGATACAGCAGGCCTACGCGAAGGTGCGGATCAGGTTGAAAAAATTGGTATAGAGAGGGCTTGGGCCGAAATAAAAACAGCTGATCGTATCTTATTTATACTTGATGCAACCACCACCACATCGGAGGATCCGCGTGAAATTTGGCCTGATTTTATCGATCATTTACCATCATCAGTAGGATTAACAGTTGTCCGCAATAAAGCGGATTTAACTGGAGAGCCTTTAATTTCCGTTACATGCGATCCCAAGCACCCTGTTTATCGTATTTCAGCTAAAACAGGTGAAGGTGTTGACGCGCTTAAACAGCATTTAAAACAAATTATGGGTTACCAAGGTACGAATAATGGAACCTTTATGGCAAGGTGTAGGCATTTAGAAGCAATTGATAAAGCGAAAAAGCACCTTATTGAAGGGCAAGTTCAACTTGAAATATACAAAGCTGGTGAACTTCTTGCAGAGGAGTTACGATTGACTCAGCAATATTTAAGCGAAATTACAGGTGCATTTAATTCGGATGATTTATTAGGGAGGGTTTTCTCAAGTTTTTGTATAGGTAAATAAAAACACGTTTTTTCACATTGATTCCTAGGAAAATAATTCACACTTGTGCGACATTGGCTACTAAGTATACGTGTAATAACCAAATATCATTACAGAAATAGAAATAAAATATTATTCAACAGCTTGATTTTAAAGGGTTTTGCTTTATATTGGTTGTTAGGGTACTATAAAAACTATATTATTTAAAATAAAGTGTTGCTTAGCAGAGTATTATAACCATCAAGAGAGTTTAGGTACTTACAGGATGTAGGTAACATCATGAAAATTCTCAAGTTGATAAAGGACGCTTTTCTAGGATGGAAATTTAAGTAATAAATAGGATTGTTATTACTTGTTAGGATGACGAAGACGGACACCTCTAAGGAAGGAGAAAGATGATAAACAGGATGTTTGTCAAGTAAGGATATACAAAGGGATGAACTCAAAGGATTAGAGAAGAGGACGCCTAGAATGGCATGGTCAAATGGATGTAATGCAGGGAGCAACATGTATCACGGATTTAGATAAAAGGACTAAATTAGGGCAACTTAGGTTGCCCTTTTCTTTGCCAGAAAGAAACTCTGTAGGATCACTTCGAAAAAAATTACCGAGATCTACTCAGGTAACGGCAGTGTTGTTTAATGAGGTAAAATGAATTTCAATAAATAGGCAATCTATTTCATTGCTTAAAAAATTAATTTCGCATTTCAAGTTAGCAATAGAAACAGCTATTTACATCAACTTACACCCTAAATTAAGATATTTCTCTGCGTAAAATTTACATCAAATACTTTATGTAATGTGTATAATATGCTTATACACATTAGAGTCTCACAGAGATGCTGTTGGCAATGTGCTGATGATTTTTTGGCGTGGTGAACAGCAGGTGCACTATCCTTGGGTTGATAATAAGAATCTTTCGCTAGCCCTATGAAGAGCCCTTTAATTGATTAGCCAAACACTCCTCTATTGTTGCAAATTTAAATTTAAAATCAGCATTGAGCAACTTTTTAGGCTGTACAGCGCAACCAGAGAGTAATAATTCATCTCCCATTTCACCAAACAATATTTTAATTAATAAGACAGGGATCCGACATATGCAAGGGCGGCTTAACTGATGTGCTAAAGCCTTGCTAAAGATTTGATTTGAAACTGGATTTGGCGCTGTTAAATTAATTGCACCTTGTATACTTTGCGTGTTAATAATAAAGAGGATCGCTCGACAAAAATCCGTTAAATCAATCCAGCTCATTATTTGTTTTCCTGTGCCGATTTTACCACCAACGGCAAGTTTAAAGGCAGGTAACATCTTGGCTAATGCGCCACCCTTTGGGCTGAGCACAATTCCTGTACGTATTTTTACCAAGCGGGTCTCTGTCGCTAGGAGCGGATCGCATGATTTTTCCCATTGATGCGATAACTTACTGAGAAAATTATAACCCGCAGGGCTTTGCTCATCACAAATCAAATTTTTTGAACCATAAAATCCAATTGCAGAGGCGTTAATAAACAGTTGTGGCGAAAATTTTTGATCAGTGAAATGCTGCGCTAGAAGTGCTGTGCTTAAAATTCGACTATCAAAGAGAGCCTGCTTTCTTTTTTTTGTCCATCGTCCTTCTGCAATATTTTCACCCGCAAGGTTAATGATAATATCTGGTTGTGAGAAATCTTTTAAATCAAATGTTTTGTGCTTAATATTCCAGCAGGGTTGTTGCGCGGTTGGGATCCTAGATAACTTTTTAACATTAAATCCTTGCTTACTTAAAAAAGGAAAAAGCGCATGACCAATTAAACCGGAACCTCCTACAATTAGTACTTTTTTTGCAGTCATTAAATGTCCTTTATATTTATTTGCATATTGAGGTGTTATGGCTATCAATGATAGAGTGATACTTTATGTTGAGGGCACTGTATTCATGCTATTAATGATCGATAATTATGACTCTTTTACCTATAATTTAGTGCAATATTTTAGTGAATTAAAGCAAGATATTATTATAAAGCGCAATGATCTTATTAATTTAAAAGAAATAGCAGATATAAACCCTGATTATTTAGTTATCTCACCAGGTCCGTGTACTCCTGATGATGCGGGCATTTCTCTCTCTGTGATTGAGCGTTTTGGGGGTACAATACCCATACTCGGTGTTTGTTTAGGTCATCAATGCATTGCACAAGTTTTTGGTGGTGAGGTTGTGCGAGCAAAAAAAGTGATGCATGGCAAAAATTCACTGATCTCACATGATGGGAAAGGCGTTTTTCAAGGCTTAAGCAATCCACTTAATATCACAAGGTATCACAGTTTAGTTGTTGATCCTAAATCATTACCAAGTTGTTTTGATGTTTCAGCAAGCGTATTAAACAACAATGAAATAATGGCAATTAGGCATAAAACACTACAGATTGAAGGCGTACAATTTCATCCTGAAAGCATCATGTCAGAGCAAGGATTGGCGCTACTTAATAACTTTATATCCATGTGATGTAAAGATGATCAGTGGGTAAAGCAAATTGGTCAATATGATGATCAATATTTAAGATAAAAGGATTACAAAATGAAACGTGAATTAGCATTTGAATTTTCTCGCGTAACTGAAGCTGCTGCATTAGCTGGGTTTAAATGGGTAGGTCGTGGTGATAAAAATCTTGCCGATGCCGCCGCAGTTGAAGCAATGCGCATTGCTTTTGATAAAATAAATATTGATGGTGAGATTGTTATTGGTGAAGGAGAAATAGACGAAGCCCCAATGCTTTATATTGGTGAAAAGGTAGGTTGCGGTGGTGAAGCCGTTGACATAGCAGTTGATCCCATTGAAGGGACGCGAATGACTGCAATGGGTCAATCAAATGCGCTTGCAGTGTTAGCAGTTGGTGAAAAGGGTGCTTTCTTACGCGCGCCTGATATGTACATGGAAAAACTCATTGTTGGCACACATGCCAAACATGCGCTTGATTTATCATTGTCGCTTGAAGAAAACCTCAATGCAATTGCTCGCGCACTTGGTAAATCATTGGAAAATTTGACATTAGCAACTCTTGCCAAACCACGTCATGAGAGCATGATCAAAAAAGTGCAAGGGTTAGGTGTCCGTGTGTTTGCTATTCCAGATGGTGATGTCGCCCTGTCAGTATTTGCATGTATGTCTGATAATCAAATTGATTTAGTTTATTGTGTCGGGGGGGCGCCTGAAGGTGTGATATCCGCCGCAGTTGTACGAGCTTTAGATGGTAATATGCAAGCGCGATTATTACCGCATCAAATGGTTAAAGGGGCAACAGCAGAAAATATTGCAAAGGGAGAGAATGAAATCGCCCGCTGTGAGGTCGCTGGTATATCTGTGAATAGCGTTTTGAATTTAGACGATTTAGTTAAGAATGATAATATATTATTCTCTGCAACAGGCATAACATTGGGCGATTTAGTTGAAGGTGTTCGCCATGATGGGAATTTAGCAACGACAGAAACTTTACTGATCCGTGGAAGATCACGAACCATACGTCGCATTAAATCAACTCATTGCTTAAACAGAAAAGATCCTAAACTGCAAGATCTTATCCTGTAATAACTGCTAAATATATACCCATGTGGCGTGAAAATGCTTTGTCAGGCTCTAGCTCGATGATCAGCACTAGGCACAATATTAGGTAATTGTTGTTCACTTTTAGATTATTGTAACGCAGTCTTGGTTTTCTAGCTTGCGCCTTGCAGGGAAAGCTACTACTACCAAGGCGCGTTGTTATATCAGACGTCAACTACCTTGG